>NZ_JANSIG010000020.1:0-37853 GCF_047461975.1 Synechococcus sp. R55.3
TTTGAAGTCGAGACCGCCGCCAACCTCTCCGACCACTTCGGCTCCAGGATAGAGGTTAACCAGTCTTGCAATCTGTCGCTCCAAGTCTGACTTCTGCCCTCGACTGCTGACTCGGGCGTACAAAACGACTCGTTTGGCCTTTCTGGGCGTTTTGATGTAGCTGTCGAGGTCATACCTTCTTGCCCTACCGGATGGTGTACGTATTGCTTTGATCCAACCTTTCTGTTCCCATCGCCTCAAAGTGTGGAGACATACCCCAAAGTAATCCGCCGCCTCTCTCGGTTTCACATACCTAGCCATACCAAGCAGCCATACTGAACATACTGTACACTATTTTCAGTATAGTCCAGCGTATCATTGACTAGAGTCATGCTCTGCCCCGCCTCAGACTGAGGTTCTAGCACCGAAGGGTAGTGCGCTACACTCGCCGAGATTGGGTTTTGAGTGTAGGATCCCTGCCCAAAAGTTGCTGCGGCTGCTATGACTAGGGCAGTGGGTGGTGAGGGATCGTGATGAAGACTTCACAGCTTGAAAAAGGATGCTTGCTGATCGATTGTCAGGGCTTCGATGAAAAGACGATAAACCTATTTTTGGCGCCTGGGCCCGATCCCTACCGGGAAACAGAGGAATTTCTCCTGGACTGCGAGATGCGGGCAGATGAGCTGCCCCGTTATCTGCGGCGGGCCTTGCTGGAGTTTCAGTTGTATTCCAATTCGGAAGGGATCCTGCTGCTGCGGGGCTTGCCCGTGGATCCCGGACTAGACCATACCCGCACACCGGCTCTGGCGCAGCGCTCTGAGGAGAAAACCACTTTTGTCAGCGAACGCTGCTTGGCAATGATCGGCAGCCGCTTGGGGCATTTGGTCTCCTACATCCAAGAAAAAAACGGGGATTTGTTTCAAAACTTGGTGCCTACTCCCGACAGCGAAGAGGTGCAATCTTCCGAGGGATCCCGCACTCGGCTACAGTTTCACCGCGAGACGGTTTTTCATCCCCACTCACCGGAGTTTTTGCTGCTGTTTTGCCTGCGCCCCGACCATGATCGTGTGGCGGAAACCATCTACGCCAGCATCCGTCATGTCCTGCCTCTGCTAGGAGAGCGAGAGCGGGAGCTGCTGTTTGAACCCCTGTATCGCACTGGCATCGACTACTCCTTCGGCAACCGGCAAGCCCTGATCAATGGACCCATTTTGCCGGTGTTGTATGGCCGTCGAGAGGATCCCTTCTGGAACTACGACGAAGACCTGATGGTGGGGCTCACCCCCGAAGCCAGTCTGGCTCTAGAAGCCCTGAGGAAGGGAATCCACGCTGTCTACCGAGGCATCAAGCTGGAAACAGGGGATCTGCTCTGTATTGACAATCGCCGCACCGTTCACGGACGGACTGCCTTCTCTCCCCGCTACGATGGCTTCGACCGCTGGATCCAACGCTCATTTGTGGTTCGGGATCTCGGCCTTTCGGCAAGGGATCGCCATCCCGGTGAGCGCATCATTCGCATCGCCTTCGCCACAGAGGGTGAGGCCCAAGCTGCCCTCAATGGGGAGCAGGTCTGTCTCAGAAGATCCTGAGAAGTTCGCAGACTTCAGCGCCATCCATAGCTCAAGTCCGTAAAAGTACTATTGGCGATTTCCCCGAAAGGGTTTGGATGAGTCGCCCCAGATTCTGATGTCAAAATACGTGATCCTCACGATGGCTATCGCAGAGCGTTTCCAGCATTCTAGGCTTATGAGCCAAAGCCATCAATTCTTCTCACGATTGCGAGGTTAAGATGAGCATTCGCCAGATCATCGATGAGGTTTTACAATCTTCGGTTTTAACTCTGCAGCAGGAGTCCAGCATTAACCAAATCCTCTGGGAAAGAAACTATGATCCATCTGATCTAGAGGCTCTGGATGAGTTGGTAGAAGCCATTTTGCGCCAAGAGGTAAGGGCTGCTTCCGATCCCTGCTAGAAACCTAGCCTTGCTTGCAAACGACGGCAGATCTTGCTCAAAACTTACACACTTACACAACGCACGACTGAGAGCAATTGTGCATGCTCCTAGCATGAGTCGAGATGAGATTCCAATCTCTCGACAATTTCCCGGATTAAATGCTCATCAGAGCGATTGATCTCGGGGTGGAAAGGCGCCTGTTTTAAGTAGCGCTTGAGATCCTGGCAGGCTTGCTGCCAACGGCCCAACTGATAATACAACAGCCCGCGATCCCTTAGGTGGGGCAAGGATTCAGGGATCAACAACAAGATCCGTTCCGCTGCTGCCAAAGCGGGTTCCAGTTCGGCGCGGCTCAGATAAATTTGCTTGAGGTTGTTGAGCAAGCGTACCAAGATCAGGCGGGGAGGGGTGGGGCGTAGGTGGTGTTCTTGGAAAGGGATCCCAGGCCCGTAGATTTGCGACAAAAGCTCTTGACAATCTTCTGGAAATAAAATCTCCCCCTGCTGAAAGGGATCCACAAAAATCTCGGCGCCTGCAAACAGGGGCCGGATTAAAAAGTGGCCGGGCATGCCCACTCCTGCCATGGGAAAATCGATCCGCCGCGCCAGCTCTAGATAGATCAGCGACAGCGTAATCGGGATCCCGGTGCGCCGATCGATCACTTCGTTCAAAAAGCTGTTGCGTGGGTCGTAATAATCTTCGCGATTGCCACGAAAGCCCAGATCCTCAAAGAGATAGTGATTCAAGATCTTGATGACCCGCAGGGGATAACGCTCCGGGGGAAGGCGCTCTTGCACCTCTGCGGCCATCTCATCCAGAGCGGCCACATACTCTTCCACCTCCAGATCGGGATAGGCTTCTTGGGCAATCCAGAGGGCCGCCCGACCCAGATCGATGGGCTCCGATTGGATTTCAAGGGCAAAGCGTTGACGGGCAGCAGGAATGCTCATGAAATGTTAAATATTAAATATTGAGGTTCTTTGCAAGGATCTCGGTTAGAACAGCAGCGTGCAAAAGCTGGTCAACAGCAACGTCACTGCCGTCAAGAGCAGGCTGAAGCTCCAAAGCCACAAGGCTGCAAGCAGCAGGATCCCGATCACCCAAATCAGCAGAGCATTCCAATAGGGTCGGTTGGGGGCTTTGGACACATTAATTTTCTGGAAGAAGGGCAGCAGGATGAACGATACATCCAACAACAGGCGCGGCAGCCGCAAATTGTCCGGCAGCGGCAGATCTCGCACCGCCAAATAAAGCAGCCCCCAGCTCAACAAAAGCGGGATTAGGAGCAGATAGTTGGATTCGGCCAGCAGGGGTCGATCCACCACCAGCGGAAACAGAGGGCTGATCCCCCAGAGCAGATAGAGGTAAAAGTTGAAGTTCAGCAGCGGCTGTAGCAGAGGGGGCACCTTGAAGCGTTGACCTTGGGATCCGATCCCGTTTACCTGAGCTGCGATTTTCTGGCCCAGGGATCCACCTTTTTGAGGGGTTTGCGCTGCCGGAGCCGCCCGCCAACCGCAGTGGTCGCAGTAGGGAGACTTGAACCGGTAGGCTGGGATCGGCTTGCCACAGGAAGGGCAACGTTGGATCGGACGAGGTTGAGAACTGGAAGCCATGACCACCCCGCGGTACTTCTGCCTTAGCATGCCCCAATGGCTCTCAGTTTACTCCCAGGGCAAACGACAATGTAATACAGGCTGCCCCCAAAGCCGCGCCGGCCATGACCTGAACGGGAGTGTGCCCCAGCAATTCTTTCAGGTAGGGTTCTGGAAAACGGTCGGCGCCCTTTTCTTCAAACCATTCTTCCAGGAGGCGATTCAGCACCCGCGCCTGTTTTCCGGCGGCTTGGCGGATCCCGGCAGCATCGTACATCACCACCAAAGCAAAAACCACCGTCGCGGCAAACAGCAGGCTGTCCCAGCCTTCCTGCAGCCCCACCCCAACGGACAAAGCCGTCACCAACGCTGCGTGGGAGCTGGGCATTCCCCCGGTTTCCACCAAGACTCGCAGGTTAACCTTGCCTGACCGCACATAGGAAAGGATCAGCTTGATGGCTTGGGCCAACACACTGGCCAGCAAAGCAACCCAGAGGACATGATTGGCCATCAACTGTTGCAGCATACGGCTCTCCAGCACAGACATGCGAGCAGGGTCTCCAGGGATCCCATCTGATCTTGTCCCCTTGTCCTGTCCTAATGCTGACGGCGAGTGATGAAATCTGCCAGGGCCAACAGCGGTTCTGCCCGCGATCCATAGGGGCGCAACGCTTCCTTGGCCGATTGAATCAGCTCCTCGGCTTTTTGCCGGGAGGCCTCTAGGCCCAACAAGCTGGGATAGGTGGCTTTGGCGGCAGCTTGATCCTTTCCTGCCGTTTTGCCCAGTTGCTCGCTGGTGGCGGTGATGTCCAAAATGTCGTCCACAATCTGAAAGGCCAAGCCAATATCGCGGGCGTAGCGGCTCAGGCGGTCCAGCAGCTCCTCATCTCCCCCCGCCAGGATCCCTCCCGAAACCACCGAGACTTCCAATAGAGCGCCGGTTTTGTGGCTGTGAATGTACTCCAAAGTTTCCAGGGAAATGGCTTTGCCCTCCGACTCCAGATCCACCACCTGTCCCCCCACCAAACCGGTTGCCGCCACAGCATGGCCAATGCGGGCGATCACCTGTAACACCAACTGCGGCGGTACCCCCTGAGTTTGGCTAGCAATGTGCTCAAAGGCAAAAGCCAGCAGAGCATCTCCCGCCAAAATGGCAATGTCTTCGCCGAACACCTTGTGGTTGGTGGGTTTGCCGCGGCGAAAGTCGTCATTGTCCATGGCCGGCAAGTCGTCATGGATGAGCGACATGGTGTGGATCATTTCCAGGGCACAGGCGGTAGGCAGAGCCTGCTCCACAGTGCCGCCGGCCAACTCGCAAGCAGCCAGACAGAGGATGGGCCTGAGGCGCTTCCCCCCTGCCAATAGGCTGTAGCGCATCGCCTCGTAAATGCGCTCCGGATAGGCGGGAACCAAAGCTGCAGAGAGAGCTTCTTCCACCTGTTGCTGACGCTGGCTCAGGTAGGCTTTCAGGTTAAAGGTTTGGGCAACCAAGCGGGGTTTCCTCTCAACTCGGCAATGGGGGGATCCTTGTCGAGCCGTTCTTCAACAGACTTGTCAGGTGTCATTATCTCATGTCCACTTTAATTGGGGATCCCAGCCCAGAGGCCAAAAGGGTAAGAAGTAACAGCAAGTTGCAGCCGATGAAGAAACTGCAGGGATCCTGAGCCGCCAACTTGCGGTTGCTGTCGCCACAATGTCAGGATTCATAAGGATCTTTAGCCGGATTGCCCTCCTATGTCCCACTCGCCTGTTCAGCTCAGCGCCACCTCCTCCACCGCCAGCGGTGCGGAGCACTTGGGTGACCGTTTGCTGCGGGCGGCCCGAGGGGAAGTGCTGGATCGCCCTCCAGTTTGGATGATGCGCCAGGCGGGTCGCTACATGGCGGCCTACCGCGAGCTGCAAAGCAAGTACACCTTTAAGCAGCGTTGCGAGATCCCGGAGCTGGCCGTCGAGATCTCGTTGCAACCGTTTCGGGCCTTTGCCCCTGATGGGGTGATCCTGTTCAGCGATATCCTCACCCCCCTTGAGGGCATGGGCATCCCCTTTGAGCTGGTGGAGCATCAGGGGCCAATCATCGACCCGCCGATTCGTTCCCAAGCCCAAATTGAACGCATCCGCCTCCTGGAACCGGAAGAAAGTCTGCCCTTTATCAAGACCATTCTCAGCACCCTGCGCCGCGAGGTGGAAGGGAAAGCAACGCTGCTGGGGTTTGTCGGCTCCCCCTGGACTCTGGCCTGCTATGCTGTGGAAGGGCGCAGCTCCAAAGATTACGCCCACATCAAGAGCTTGGCCTTCGCGCAGCCGCCATTGCTGCATCAGTTGCTGAGTAAGCTGGCCGACAGCATTGCCCGCTACGTGATCTACCAGATCGAGTGCGGCGCCCAGGTGGTGCAGTTGTTCGATACTTGGGCCGGCCAGCTCAGCCCAGTCGATTACGAGTGTTGGGCCTTGCCCTACCAAAAGCAAATTGTGGATCAGGTGAAAGCTCGGTATCCGCAGGTGCCACTGATCCTCTACATCAACGGCAGCGCCGCTTTGCTGGAGCGGGTGGGCAAAGCCGGCATCGACGTGTTCAGCCTCGATTGGATGAGCGATATGGCAGAGGCCAGGGCCCGCCTGGGATCCCTAGCGGTGCAGGGCAATCTGGATCCAATGGTGTTGCTGGGATCCCCGGAGTTCATCCGGCAGCGCACCCTAGAGGTGATTCGAAAAGCCGGATCCCGTGGGCATATCATGAACCTGGGCCACGGCATTCACCCAAGCACTCCAGAGGCCAATGTCCATTACTTTTTCGAGACGGTGCGCCAGTCGGCAGAGCTCCTAAAAGCCCTCTAGCCCAACAGGCAGTGGGAACCCCTCTTCCCTGAGGTGTTTTTGCTCAAGGGCTGTACAGCCATCCCTAGGGATCCCCGGTGTACATCAGCGTCATCATTCCCACCTACAACCGCCGTCCCATTTTGGAGCAGTGTCTGCGGGCCCTGGCGCAGCAGCAGCCCGGCCCCTACGAGGGCTACGAGGTGGTGGTGGTGGACGATGGCTCCACCGATGGCACAGTGGAATGGCTGCAGAACAACCCCGTTGGCTTGCCCCAGTGGAAACTGTTGCAGCAGGAGCACCGCGGCCCCGCCGCTGCCCGCAACCTGGGGTTTCGCCACGCCCAGGGATCCCTCATCGTCTTTATCGACAGCGACCTGGTGGTGGTGGATCACTTCTTGGCCAGCCACGCCCAGATGCTGCGGCGGCACGGCGTCACAGGGGATCCCCGCTCCCCCCACGAGGCCAAGGTCTTCACCTACGGGCGGGTGATCAACACGAGCAATTTTCAGGATCCCCGCTCCGAACCCTTCAAGCCCACCGATTTTTCGGCAGCCTTTTTCGCCACCGGCAACGTGGCCATTGCCCGCCATTGGTTGGAGCTGGCCTGCGAAACCCCCGCCGGCCCCTTTGACGAGCGGTTTCACCTCTACGGCTGGGAAGACCTGGAGCTGGGGGTGCGGCTAAAACGTTTGGGCCTGCGCCTGGTCAAGTGCCCCCAGGCCACCGGCTACCACTGGCATCCGCCCTTTGAGCTGCAGCAGATCCCAGGATTGATTGAGCGGGAACGGCAGCGGGGCCGCATGGGTATTCTCTTTTACCAAAAACACCCCACCTGGGCCGTGCGCCTGATGATCCAACTGACGCCCCTGCACCAATTCCTGTGGGGCCTTTTATCCCTGGGGGGCTGGCTGAACGAGAAGCGGGTGGAACCGCTGCTGCGCTGGCTGATCCGGCATGGCCGCTCGCAGTTGGCCTTGGAGCTGTGCCGGATTTTTTTCCTCAACTGGTACAACGTGCAGGCCGTTTACGAAGGCTACAGAGCGATGAAAGCGCGAAATAAGGGGATCCACTCGGCTTGAGCTGCCACCAGGGCGGGGTAAGTGAGTCGGCCATAATCCTTGCCGGGAATCAGAGGCTGGCCGGGATCCGGATCGGTGCAGCTCAGGGGTTCCCAAACGGCACCGGCCCCCTTGACAATGACCCACACTGCCGCCACATCCCAGATCTTGGGCGAGCGTTCCACCGCCCCCAGAAGGCCGCCACCGGCCACCGCCAGCAGGTTGTAGGCAGCGCCCCCCAACATCCGCGCTTTGCAGGGGAAGTGTGGGCTAATCCAATGGCTGCTGCGGGAACAGAAATTAAACAATTGGTTGGGGCCGGGTGAGGCGGTGCTAGGACGGATTGGCTGGGGACAGGCGGGATCCCGGTCGTGGCGGGTGAGAAAAGCTCCTGCTGCTGCATCCCCAGGAAACCGAGGCCAATAACCGTAAAAAGTCTGGCGGATGGGCGGCAGATGGACACAGCCAAACACCGGCACGCCCCAATGCAGCAAAGCCAAGGAGCTGCCCCAAATGGGGATCCCACGGGCAAAATTGGTGGTGCCATCCAAAGGATCCACTACCCAACACCACTCCTTCTCGGGAAAAATGTGGTTGGATTCCTCGCTCAGATAACCGTGATCGGGGTAGGCAGCGGCAATGGCCCCTTGAAAAGCGCGATCCGCCCACTGGTCAGAAGAGGTTACCAAGCTGCCGTCGGCTTTTAAGGACTCCGTCCCGCTGGCGCGAACCGTAGGGTGGGCCTGGCCAAAGTCTGCCAAGAGCTGGGATCCCACGCTGGCCGTAGCCTGCAAGGCAAACTCGGTAACCTCCAGCCAGAAAGGGGATAGAGCAGCAGTTGCAGAAGGAGCACTCATGCCCCAATCCTAGCGGGATCCCTGGCTTTTGGGGTGGAAAAGGGGTCGCAATGGCAGCGGATCCCTCACCAGCAGGTTTTAAGCCCCTAAGCTGACTAGAATCATAGGTAGACTCCCCGGCTGGCCGCCCTCCTCCATGAACCAGCGCCTGATTGGACAACTGATTGGCAACCGCTACCGGCTGACCCGCCACATCAGCGAGGGTGGCTACGGCAATGTGTTCGAGGCGGTGGATACCCAGCTCAATGACGAGCTGGTGGCCGTCAAGTTGTTGCGCCCGCCGCCCCCGGACATGGGCCCAGAGTACTACCAGCAACTGCAGCAACGCTTCATGGATGAGGCCAGGGTCAGCGCTCTGTTGGGCGAGCACCCCAACATCGTGCAGGTGCGCTCTTACGGCCTGTACCAAAACCAGCCCTATCTGGTGATGGAGTACCTGAATGCCAAACCCTACAGCGGCCAGGGGTTGGACTATGTGCTGGCTCGGGAAGGCCCCTTGCACCCAGAGCGAGTGGTGAACTTGGCTCTGCAAATTTGCTCTGCCCTGCACCACGCCCACAACTTTCAGATGGATCTGGGCAAGCACTCCATTCGCGGCGTCATCCACCGCGACATTAAACCCAGCAACATCTTTGTGCAGAAAGGGCCCGATGGGAAAGAGCGGGTCAAGATCCTGGACTTCGGCATTTCCAAGCTCATGGGGGAGACCTCTCGTGGCCTGACGCAGACGGGCTATTTTTTGGGCACGATGGTCTATGCCTCGCCCGAGCAAATGCGCGGAGAAAAGCTGGATGGCCGCTCCGACATCTATTCCTTGGGGGTGGTGCTGTACGAGCTGTTAACTGGTGCGTTGCCCTTCGAGCCGGATACCGACACCTTGCAAGGCTGGTACCACGTCCACAACTTTCAAAAGCCCCGCCCCTTCCAAGACCACAAGCTAGCCCACCCCATCCCTGCTGCTCTGGAGAGGGTCATCCTCCAGTGCCTAGAGAAAGACCCTGCCCTCCGCCCAGCCAACATGGAAGGGCTCAGCCAGCAGCTACAGGCTGTCTATGGAAACAAGGTTGCCCCTCCTGCCCCGTTCGTCCCCTCAAATTCCTCTCGTTCACCTCAAGGTGTTCGCCCCCCGCGGATCCCGACCGGATTTGGCCAGCCGACTTCCCAACAGCCGATGGGTCGAGCCGCCCCAGACGAGGAAGAAAAGCTACAACGGGCGGTAAGGCTGATCGAGGCAAGCGAGTACAAGATGGCCGTCCATCTGCTCAATGAGCTGATCCAGAGCGCCCCCAACGAAGCCCGCTACTATCTCTACCGCGGCCTGGCCCACCAACGGCAGGGACATTGGGGCCTTGCCCAGATGGATTATCAAGGGGTGCTGCGGCTGGAGCCGGGTAACCCTTCAGCGGAACAGGGGCTGCGCGAGGTGGAACAGAAGGTTGGGCAGGAACATGTCAACAGCAAGTCCGGCTCTCATCTGTTGGATGCACCCCTGAATGCACCCCGCCTGGGCAAAGGGTCGGCGTTGAGTTGGCTCTTGGCCAATTTGGGGGCGGCTGGGATCGGCTACCTGGGGCTGGGGGCATCAGCGCCTCTGCTGGCGGCTTTGGGATCACTACAAGAAGCGGTGGCTGGAGCCGGCCTTGGCTTGCTGATGGGGCTGCTGCAGTGGCTGGTGTTGCGGCGGCAGGTTTCGGTGGGATGGGTGGCTGCAACTTTGCTGGCCACGGCTTTGGGCTGGGCGGCGGCGGATTTCCTCGCTCCCCAGGTGGGGGTAGCAACCTCTGCTTTTAACCCGACGGATCCCTGGCTCCAAAATGCCTTGCGGGCGATGGGAGATGTGCTGCGCGGTTTGCTGGTGGGGGTTGGCGTCGGTGGGCTGCAATGGGCCTTGTGGTCTCAGGGCTGGAAAGGTGGCCGGGCTTGGCTCTTGGCGGCAGTTGCCGAAGGGGCAGGATCGGCTCTGTTGATGGGCTGGCTGCTGGCCAATACTGCCTTGAACAGTTGGCTGCTGCTGATCGTGGGGCTACTGGCCAACACGCGCCCCCTCAGCGCAATGGTGCTTTTGAATTTGCGCCGGATCCCTACTGTTCAAAATCAACAACAAGCCTCTTAGGCCCCAGGGATCCCGTTCCGAAAAACAACCGCAGTTCGACAGTCCCTTTGACTCTCTCTAGGAAAGAGGGGAGCCAGGAATTGAAATAGATCATCATGGTACTGGATCCACCTGGCTATGGGCAATTTGGCTTGGGATCCCGTAAAGCAATGGCAATTCAACTGCAACATTCAAGCAACAAAAAGGCCCCCTTTCGAGGGCTCTTTTGAGGATACTGTTGCGCCGTTTTACCGTGGTTTTCGACCTGGAAAATCCAGTGTAGGATACCGGGGATGATTGTTGATAGTTTCCAAATCTAAGTTTGGCTTACTGCTCTCACATCCACTTCCCATCCTAATTGTCGAAGGGTATAGATCGCAAAAACATAACGGCAGTCACCAACGCCGCAGAATCCTTTTCCAATCATACCCCATTTTTGGGATGTGCCTGTCAAGTGCTCATAAGGGCTAGGATGAAAGATAGCTTGACTTGTTGCCGGCCATGCTCGGTTCCTGGTTAGACAACATCTATGGCGCTTGGTTTCTGCCGGAGCGCACTTTTCGGGCACTGCGGGAACAGCCCGTTCTCTGGCAAGCCTTTGGGGTGGTGGGGCTGCTTAACGTCCTAGAGGCGATTCGCCGCTCTGGGGCAAGCCTGCCGAGCATGGTGCTGGCAGTACTGATGGGATCCCTGGGCTGGGTGAGTTTGGCGGCTTTGCTGCAGTTGCTGGCCTTCTGTTTAGGTCGGGCTGCCCCTTCCTTTTCGGCGCTGCTGTGCTTGACGGGGTTTGCCGGCTTGCCGTGGCTGCTGCTGGGGCCTGCTCAATCGTTGGGTGGGGTACTGGGATCCCTGCTGGGCCTTGCAGCGCTGCTGTGGTTTGTGGTTTGGCAGGTGCGGGCGGTAGCTGTAGCGCTGGATTTGGAGTGGTGGCGCCTGGTGGGCCTGATCCCATTGGCTTTCCTAGGGGGGATCCTGTCCCTGAGCTGGCTGACCAGCGGCGTCGTTGCTCTGGCTTCCTTGCGCTAAAGCTTATAGTTGTTTCAGGTTAGGGTGAGACGCCTGGGCTACCAAGAAAAGCCTTCTGGTTCTGCGTATTGTTGCTCCGCAACGCTGACGCGACGATGCGACCAGGGCTTTAGGTGTGGGTGCAGTGTCCTAGTTGGAGTTGAAATGATCATAATTCCCATTGGATCTTGGGGTGTGGCCAGGGATGCTTCCCCGGAATTAGCGGGGCACTCGCTGCAGATGCGGCTTTTCCTCCGGCAGAATAGCGCCCTCTACGGGGCAGACCTGTAAACAGATGCCACAGTCAATGCAGGTGGAAAACTCAATCCAAAAGTAGTCGGTGCCTTTGGCATTTTTGGTATCGCCGGGGTGGATGCAGGCGACGGGGCAAGCCTCTACACAGTCGGCCACACCTTCACAGATATCGGTGACAATTGTATGCGGCATGGATCCCTCCCAATGAACGCTCTAAGTCAAATCCTAAGTGCAGTTGCCACAAGGTCAGCCTTTACGTCGCCTGCGCTTCCTATGCTGTTGACTTTTTGATTAGAATGCGCGATATTTGCCCGAAGCTGCCTGAAAAAGATGGGACTTATATCTCAGTTCTAGGGTTCATTTTAGGCCAAAATTGCTCCCCAACGAAGAATTTTCCGGATTGTCGCTTTTTCTGACTTTGTCTGGGGCCTCTCAGCACAGCGCCAACATGTGGGAGGTCAGAGACAGTCGGCAAACCGGCTCCCGCCGCCTCGAGAGTTCTTTCTTGCCAAAAATGCCAAGGGACATACTCTGCTTTGGCCTAAGTTTTAACCGAAAGGTAGGATGATTTGCCACAAAACCAAAGGCTAAACCTCTCTGGGATCCCGCTCTTGAGATTGCCACCAACGGCTGAGGGGCCAGTACAAAGCAGGTGCCCAGAGGCTACTTAAAATAGCAGACGTGAGGGCATTGCGTTGATGGTTCCACCAGATGCTCTCCAGAGAACGCGAACCGTCGCCGCCGATGCTGCCGAAAGAGTGAAGGGAGTTCCCCAATCCATCCAGCAAAGTTTGCATTCCCGCCGGATCCAGGCCCTCGGATCCCTGGGAGGCGGCAAGCCACATCCACTGCAGCGCCATCAGGGTTTCGGCAATCACCACCATACCAAAAACGATCAAGGCCACCGAGATGAAGTCTTCTTGCATGTAGCGTTGTTTTTGCAGCTTGGCGGTGAGGATCCCGACTACGGCCAGCCCCAGCGCATGGGTAGGACAAGGGCTGGTCAGCGCATCTTGCAGAAAACCCAGGGTGACCCCGGCAACAGCTCCCTGCCAAGCTTTACGCCGCACACTCCAGCACACCACCCAGATCAAGGGCCAATCTGGGGTTAAGCCTGCCAGCTCCAAGCCCGGCCCGCGCCACCAAGGGGCCACTGCTGCCAGCAATCCTGATAGGGCAGTCACCACCCAGTTGAGGTGAGACTTGAGCTTAAGAATCAGAGGGTTGAGCATAGCGGTAGATCAAGGCCCATTCCAAGAGGCCCAGCGGCGCCGACAGTTCGACAGTGGCTTGGGGGGCAGGGCTGGCATCCAAGTTGACCGCTCGAACCGTTCCCACCACCACCCCGGCTGGGTAAAAGCTGCTCAGGCCCGAGGTCACCACCACATCCCCCACCTCTACTTTGGGAGCCTTGTCGAAAAAATCCAAAATGGCGCTCTGGGTGCCCGTACCCCTCAGGATGCCCATGTGTCGGCTGCGACTCAACATCACCCCAACACGGCTGGTGGGATCGCTGATCAGGAGCACTCGGCTGGTGTTGGGCGTGACCGACTCAACTCGCCCGATCAACCCGCCCGGCGCCATGACTACATCTCCCACCCTGACTCCATGCCGGCTGCCGCGGCTGAGGGTGAGCTGTTGCCACCAGTGATCGGCGCTGCGACCCACCACTGCTGCCGGGATCCCCGCTTGGGGCATCTGCTCGGTAAATTGCAGCAGCCGCTTCAGCTCGCGGTTTTGGTACTGCAGCTCGGCTACCAGGGCTTGCAGCTCACGGTTGGCGGCCTGGCTGAGCACCGCGGCGGGATCCACAGGTGGACGGGCCGGGGCGGTGATCCAACTGTACAGCTCCACCAACAGGGATCCCTGGGTTTGGCGCAAGCCCAATGCTACCCCCATCGCCAAAGCAGACAGGAGTAACCCCAAGCCGTAGCGCCTCCACCATTGGCGTAGCCGATTCAAGCAATACCTCTCCGACCCACTCGACTCACACCTCAAATCAGGAAATCAGGGAGAGGGAGAAGCGCCTCTAGCCCTTGAAGCTGCCGCTCAACACTCGACCCAAGGTTTTGAAATCCTCCAGAACTCGCCCTGTACCCAGCACCACACAACTGAGGGGATCCGGAGCAATGTGAACCAAGATCCCGGTTTCATGGCTGATCAGGGCATCCAGACCCTTGAGCAAGGCTCCTCCGCCGGCCAGCATGATGCCGCGGTCGATAATGTCGGCAGCCAATTCCGGTGGAGTGCGCTCCAGGGTGCGCTTAATGGCTTCCACAATCACCGAGAGGGGCTCGGCCATGCTCTCGCGGATTTCGGTGCTTTTCACCGTAACGGTACGGGGTAAACCGGAGAGCAGGTGTAACCCGCGCACCTCCATGGTCAGTTCCTCTTGAATCGGGTAGGCAGAACCGATCTGAATCTTGATCTCTTCGGCAGTGCGCTCCCCGATGGTGAGGTTGTGGACTTTTTTCATGTACTGGGCGATGGCCTCGCTCAGTTCATCTCCCGCTACCCGCACCGACTCGCTCAGCACGATCCCCTGCAAGCTAAGGACGGCTACCTCAGTGGTGCCGCCGCCGATGTCGATGATCATGTTCCCGGTGGGCTCTTGCACCGGCAGCCCGGCCCCAATGGCTGCTGCCACCGGCTCATCCACCAAATACACCTCCCGCGACCCGGCCTGGAGAGCGGCTTCCATCACAGCCCGTCGCTCCACTCCGGTCACGCCGCTGGGGATCCCAATCACAATGCGCGGAGCAATGAGGTACCGGCCCTCGTGTACGCGGTGGATGAAGTGTTTTAGCATCATCTCCGCCGTGTCGAAGTCGGCAATCACCCCATCTCGCAGAGGACGCACCGCCACGATGTTGCCTGGGGTACGGCCCAACATTTTTTTGGCATCTTCCCCCACAGCCAGGGGTTGCTTGGTGTTTTGGTCGATGGCAACCACAGAGGGCTCTTGCAGGACAATGCCTCGCCCGGCCACGTAGACCAGCGTGTTGGCAGTGCCCAAATCAATGCCCATATCACGGGAAAATCGGCTGAAGAACCCCACGGTAAGTCGCTCCAGTCTTGACTTGGGAAGAAGCAGCAAGCTTCGGTACCTACTATAGTCTAGCTATAGTCTAGTTCTGCTAGAGAATCTCCCCCGAAGATCGGGAATCTGCTCCAGAGAAACCGGCTGTAGCTGTATCCCAGCCAACTGTGGAAGATTAAATTCGCCGCTAAGGTGCAATCCTGTTGTGATTCGGGATCCCATATGCCTAAGGTTGCCATTGCTCCAGCCGGATATCCGGCCATCGCCCCCTATTCTCCCGGCGTGAAGGTGGGCAATACCCTCTACATCTCGGGCACATTGGCCCTAGATCCGGAGGGCAAGACGGTGGGATCCGACATCGCCACCCAAACTCGCGTGGTGTTGGATCTGATTAAAAGCGTCGTTACAGAAGCAGGAGGAACGATGGAGGACATCGTCTTCTGCAGCGTTTTCTTGACCGACTACGCCAACTATGCGGGCATGAACGCCGTATACAAAGAGTATTTTCCGGGGGTATTACCGGCTCGATTTGTGGTGAAAGCAGACTTGGTACGTCCTGATCTGCTGGTGGAAATTGCTGCCGTGGCCCACATTGGGGCTTGAGGATTTGAGTCTATTTGGAGATTTTCAATGCCGACTCCTATTGTGATCCCCAGTCGCCCGGATCCGGTTACCTTTCAGTTGGAAGAAACCGCCTTGATCGTGGTGGACATGCAAAATGCCTACGCCAGCAGGGGCGGGTATGTGGACCTTTTGGGTAGTGATCTCGGCGAAGCGCCGGCGGTCATTCAGGTTATCGCCCGTGTGCTGGAAGCGGTTCGCCCTTTACAAATGCCGATCATCTTTACTCAAAATGGCTGGGATCCCCAACTTGAGGAGGCAGGTGGTCCCGGCTCCCCCAATTGGTACAAATCCAACGCCCTGAAGTTGATGCGCCAACGGCCCGAGTTGTCAGGAAAATTATTGATTAAGGGCACGTGGGACTATGATTTTGTTGAGGCATTAAGACCTCTCCCTGGAGAAATCGTTCTCCAGAAAACTCGCTACAGTGCTTTCGCCGGAACTCATTTTGATATGCTGCTGCGGCAGCGGCGGATTCGCAATCTCGTGTTTACAGGCATTGCCACCAATGTCTGTGTGGAATCCACCATCCGAGAAGCTTTTCACCGCGAATATTTCTGTTTGCTGCTATCTGATTCCACCCTGCAGGTGGGGCCGCCCCTGCTCAAGGAGGCCGCCTTAGCCAATATTGAGAAGTTTTTTGGCTGGGTTTGTAGCAGCGATGAGTTTCTCCAGGCTTTGCAAGCTGCTGTGCCGACACGGGTTGGTGCAAAGACTGCATAAGGGGGTTCTTCGACGTGGAGCATTGAGGAACTAAGATAAAGCAACTCGGTCTTTTGGCGGTTGCGATGCAGCTCTCCGGCGCCTTGGTCAGCGTGGCTACCCCAGACTTGCCCCGTCTGCAGCGCTTCTATCGGGCTCTCTTGGGGATCCCTCCCCAAGTCCAGCTTCCAACAGAGGGGGATCCGGTGTACGTGGAGTTTCGTCTGCCGGGGTTGCGGCTGGGCCTTTATCGCAGCCGTCATCTCGATGGTGGTGCCCAAACCGAAGCGGTGAGCCTCTGCCTACAGGTGCAGGATTTACAGGGATCCCTGACAACACTGGAGGGGTTGGCGGAAGCTTATCAGATCTCCATTTCCCCTCTGCGACAAGCCTTTCACGGACAGGAGGTGGATTTTCGGGATCCCGATGGCAACCGGATTGTACTGCACCAGCCTTCTGCTGCTTTTGGGGAAGCGACAGCCTGGGATCCCCAGGGTTAGATCCGCCAAAGGTAGATGGTGTAGGTGTTGATGACATCCGATACGGTGGTGGTGGCGGTGGGGGGCCAATCCCCCATGTCGAAGGAGTGGGTGACCAGACGAGCGCCGGGCCGAAGCTGGGAGCGCAACTTGTCTCGGATCAGCAGGTGGGAGCTGGGCAGCAAATAACAACTCACCACCGTCGCCGGGGTTAAGTCCAGAGTGAGCAGATCCTGCTGGAGAAAGGTGACTCGATCCTGAACTTGGGCTTCTTGGGCCCGCTGTTGGGCTTCCAGGATGCGCTCCGGGTCGATATCCACCCCCACGCCCCGCGTGCCAAAGTGCTGTGCCGCCCGGATGAGAATGCGGCCATCCCCACAGCCCAAGTCGTACAGAGTATCCTCGCTCCCCACCTGGGCCAAATCCAGCATGGCATCCACAACCAAGGGCAAGGTGCGCACATAGGGGGCTAAGCGGATTCCCTCTGGACTTTGCCGGTTGGACTGGCGTTGGAAGAAGGGATCCCTGACCACCGAGTTCTGACCGAGCTTAGGCTTGAAACCGCGGGGTGCCAAGGGTCGATCCCGAGAAGAGCGGTTTTTTCTATTCATCAAATACTCTCGTCCATGTTTCCATCAGTCTATCAATCTGTTGCGGTACAGAGCCCTCGCTGTTCTACAGGGTGGAAAGCCACCGCCAGTTGCGTCGGTTCCAGCATCTCGAAAAATATTCTGATTCAACAACTTAAAAAATATCTTGATTCAACAACTTGGCCAGACGTTCCAGCCCCTTTTTGACTTGGCGGGAAACGGTAACGGCGCTGATCCCCAGCCGCTCTGCCGTTTCTTTTTGGGTGAGGTCGTAGAAGAAGACAAATTCCAAAATCTTGCGGGTGCGTTCCTCCAGCTTGGCCAAGGCATGCTGTAGGCGAATGCGGTCTTCTTCGGCCAGTTGAAAACTGCGGTAGCGCTGATCCGGAACGACCTCCCCCAAAGCGACGCTGTCTTCCTCGGTTTGAATCGGGGCATCCAGGCTGAGCAAAAGGCTGTTTTGTTGAGCCAGTTCCAGCTCTCGCCATTCCTGCTCCGTCAGTTGTAGGGCTTCTCTCACCTCGGCCTCAGAGGGAGAACGGCCCAACTCTTGCCGCAGACGGGCAATCACCTTCTTGGCTTGTCGTTGCAGAGTTGTCCAGCGGCGTGGGATCCGCATGGTGGGGCTCTTGTCTCGCAGGTAATGTTGAATTTCTCCGCGAATGTAGGGCATGGCAAAGGAGCTGAAAGCCAGCCCACGGGTAATATCAAACCGTTCGATGGCCTGAATCAAACCCAAGCAGCCAACTTGGACCAGGTCATCGTACCCCTCATTGCACTGGTTGCGCCAGTGATGGGCTTCTTTGCGCACCAAGCCCATGTTTATTTCCACCAGTCGATTGCGCAGGGCCGGATCCCGATTCTGGTGGTACAGCCGCAACAGTTCGGCGGTTCGGGCTTTAACATCCTCATGAGATGCCATAGATCCACATGCGGCTGGGAATCCGGTCTTGGCCAAAGGCAATGGAGTGGAGGCCGCCGGTCGCCTCGGTGAGACGGAGTTCTTGGGAGAGATCAGGCGAGGGGCCGTTATCATAGAGAACCACTTTACCGATTTGCCGAAAATAACTGTAGAACCAGCACTTAAGGAACTGGAAAACCATTCAAAGGCTGAGGATCCCACGCATAATCAACACCTATCCAGTCCAAATAGACGCTTTTGCCCAGCCGAACCGACCTGGCATGCGCAAGCTATAGGGCTACAGAGATGGTGTCAGAAGCACGACTGGACACTGTTGAGATCCGCCAAAAGCTAGAACGTTCTTAGTTTGACCAGGTTTCTGGGCCCAAGCAACAGCATCTCCACGGAAAATCGGCGGGTTTCCTCGGCAAAAGAGCGCAATTTCCCTGTCAGGCCCGATTGAATTGCCCGATTTCTGTTGCTGGCGTGCTCTCATGGACTGGTTCATGATTTGGGATTGGCCGTGAGATCGCCTGCGCATTCTGATCCCCCCTCTCCCAGAGAGAGAAGGGCTGGGATGTCTTTGGGGTCTCAATGCAGCACTTGACCCACTGCGGTCGTCTGAGCGCTCTACCCACAGCTTGTGGGGAAGTCGCGCCTGTGGAGATTTCTCTGACAGGTTGGTAGCCAAGACTACCGTTAGTGATGACTTGTGACGCAGGTCGCTTTGACGTTGAGCAAAGGTTAGCGTTGCCTAGCCCTGTGTAAGCCTTTCAGAGCGGTTCTTGAGGGGTTCCGTGCCGGCGAGAGCTACCAAAAACGACGCAAAACTCGGCTCCTCGCGAATGGGGTGGAAATAGGGTTCAGAGGAGAGCAAGGGGCGGTAGCGCTCCGGCTCCAGGCGTAGGGCTTGCTCCAGGGCTTGTAGGGCCTGAGGCACTTGGCCTTCCCAGGCGCAGCAGCAGGCTTTGGCGTAGTGAGCCTCGGCATTGTCGGGATCCATCTGCAGGGCCCGATCAAAACTCTGGATGGCCAGCTCGTAGAGGTTCAAGTCCATCAGAACCAGGCCGCGCTGCACCCAGATCTGAGGGCGTTTGGGATCTTGCGCCAGGGCACGGTCGTAGCTGTTGAGGGCCTCCATCGGGTTGCCGAGGCGGTGGTGGGCAAGGGCGTGGCCGGCCCAGAGAGAGACGGATTCGGATCCCAGTTGCAGGGCTCGTTCGTAGCTGGCCAGAGCATCGGCGTAGCGCTCTAGGTGAAACAGAGCCAGCCCCCGACTCTGCCAAACTTGAGCATCGACGGGGTTGATGGCGAGGGCTTTGTCGTAGCTGATCAAGGATCCCTGCCACCGCCCCAGAGAGGCTAAGGTTAGCCCGTGCAGGTACCACGTTTCCGGGCTATCGGGGCTGAGAGCAAGAGCGCGCTCGTAGGCGCGTAGGGCTTCTTCGTAGCGGCCCAATTGCCGCAGCGTGTTGGCCTGGTTAAAGCGGGCCTCAAAAAAATCCGGCTTCAGTTGCAGAGCCCGCTCATAGCTGGCCAGAGCTTCCTGATGGCGACCGAGATCGTCCAGCAGAGAACCACGGTTGTTCCAGGCTTCGGGGAAATCCGGCTTCAGCTCCAGGGCGCGGTCGTAGCTGGCGAGGGCAGCTTGGGCTTGCCCCAGGTGGTCGAGGGTGGTGGCGCGGTTGTACCAGGCAATGGGATCCTGCGGCTGATCTCCCAGCGCCTGCTCGAACGGCTCCAGTTGAGCCGCTTGTTCCGCCGAAAGAGCCGATGGGTCAACCGCCGGGACGGGCGAAACGGTTGTCGATTCTGGGGAAGCAGCACGCTTCTGCCGCCGCAGCCACCAGGCCCAACCCCCGGCCAAAAGCAACAGGCCCACCCCCAGCACCAGCACGCCCAAGTCGGTCGGGGCAATCGCAAACGGCATGATCCACTGCCTCTCTTCGCGCCTTTACATCATCACCAAAAAGGGCAAGGGATCGCTCGGCCCTGCCGGCGAGATCAGCTCAATGCGCTTCTCACCGGGGTAGGTGCTGGGATCGATCTCGAAGGTAACCGTCAGGTGCTCGGCACTGGCCTGCACCGGCTCTCGGGATCGCCCCAAGGGATCCCCAAAGCTGACCCGGATCCCTTTGCCCGCCGGGCTGACTCGGATTTCCGTCACCTGATCCAGATGGGATCCCTCTAGGGTACAGACGATTACATCCCCGACAAAGGCCTCCAGAGGCCAGCCCCGCCGCACCACCGGTTTGGACATGGTTGTCGCTCCCACAGGCTTCTGCATCTCAGTTTAATTTTTCATTTTCCCCTCCCTGCTCCAGCCCAAAACGGCTTTGGTGGCAGAGAGGCTCTCCCCCCTTGGGCCGGATCTCCTGCCACCCCTGTAGAGAAGAGGGAGTTGGGGAAAGGGCAACGGCAGGCGCTCGCAGCAACACCTGGCGGTCTGGGCCCACGCTCACCAAGCGGGGCATCTCTCCAAGGCTATCGGCCACCGCAAACAGCACCCGCTCTCGCGCCTGGGGATCCCAGCCCAGCAGCTGCGCATACCCCAGCGCCGGCGGCGGATCCCAGATTTGCACCGGTGGGATCCCTGTCGAGCCGGTGGGCAAGGGCCAGACCACCGCCCGATCCCAGCTCAAATCGGTTTGGAACCAGCCTTCGTACTCCCGCGCCAGCAAAGTGTTCCCCTGCCAGGCCAAAGGCAGGATCATGGCAAAATCCAATGGCTCGGCAGGGCCGTACACAGACGCCGAGGCTTGATAAACGACTTGCAGGGCTTGAGTACGGGTGTTCTCGGCAAACAACACACTGGTCAACCGACCAGCCTCGGGTGTAGCCACCAAATCCAGCCGTGTGTACACCTGCCACTGGGGATCTGGCGCCGGCAGGGGATCGCTGCGCAACAGGCCAACCACCGTGCATTGCCGTTGCCGGGCTTGCTCCTGCAACCCATACACCCAATCCCAAGGGATAGAAACAGCAGAAGAAGAACTCCGTTGCACCGACAGAGCGGCATCCTGTTCGCGACAGCAGTGGGGAGAAGGGATCCTGCCGGAGGAAGACACTGCCGGATTCGCCAGCAACAGAGCCCAGCTCATCCCAACTGCCGCAAGCCCCCACTGCCCCTTTCGCCTGACCCAACCCGTCATCCTGCCCTCCGGTACGCGACCACGGCTGTAAGGCTTGAGACAAGGCTTTTGCAAACCCTCTAGCCTCCTTCTGCCAACCGCACCTGCACCGACTGGCCATGGGCAGGCAACCCCTCCGCCTGGGCGAGGGCCTGAATTGCGCTGGCCACCTCCCGCAAAGCCGCTGAGCCGTATTGAATCAGACTGGAATGCTTTAGGAAAGTTTCTACCCCCAGAGCCGAGGCGTAGCGGGCTGAGCCTGCCGTAGGCAGGGTATGGTTGGGGCCGGCCAGGTAATCTCCCACCGCCTCTGGGGTATGGTGGCCCAAGAAAATGGCCCCCGCATGGCGAATGGGATCCAACAAAGCCCAGGGATCGGCCACCTGCAATTCCAAATGTTCTGGCGCAAACAGGTTGGACAAGGCCACCGCCGTTGACAGATCCGGCACCACCGCAATCAGACCGTAGTTCACCACCGACTTTTCCACCATCAGACGGTTGGGATGGGCCTCCATCTGGGTGGCCACCGCCTGCTGCACCTGCTGGGCCAGCTGGAGATCGGTGGTCAGAAGGATGGCCGCCGCCAGGGGATCATGCTCGGCTTGGGCCAGCAAATCGGCAGCCACATAAAGAGGGTTGGCGCTCTCATCGGCGATGATCAACACCTCCGAAGGCCCTGCCAGGGAGTCAATCCCCACTGTGCCGTACACCAGCTTTTTGGCCAACGTTACGTAGATGTTGCCGGGGCCGGTGATCACGTCCACCTTGGGGATGGTCTCGGTGCCGTAGGCCAAAGCTCCTATTGCCTGAGCCCCCCCAACGCGATAGATGGTCTGGATCCCGGCTTCTTGGGCAGCCACCAAAATGGCCGGGCTAATCCCCTTGCCCCCCAACCCGTCAGATCCCGGTGGCGTCACCATCACAATCTCGGGCACCCCCGCCACCTGGGCCGGGATGGCGTTCATCAACACAGTGCTGGGGTAGGCGGCCCGCCCCCCCGGAATGTATAGGCCGGCGCGATCCACAGGGCGGTATTGCTTGCCCAAAACGATCTCAGGGCCGGGAAAGCTCACCCAACTGCTGGGCACCCGCTGCCGGTGAAAAGCCTCAATGCGCTGCTTGGCCAGCCGTAAGGCTGAAAGCAATTGCGGAGACACCGCCTGGTAAGCCGCCTCCAGCTCGGCCCCAGACACCTTCAGTTCGGCAACGCTCAGCTCCACCTGGTCAAACTCAGCCGTATAGGCCAGCAGGGCACGATCCCCCTGACGGCGTACCGCTTGCAGGATCTCCCGCACGGTTGCTTCACGGTGCAGGTTCTGGTCAGCCTGAGTGCGCTCCGAGATCCGTCTAAGCTCGGCTTCAGCCTCGGCTAGCTGGGTGACGATTCTCAGCATGGCAACTCCTTCGCATAGCGCGCCGTAACCCCATACTAACGAGGGATCCGGCGGCATCGCGGTAGCAAATGCAGATCTTCGGCTGCACCGGTTTCGGCGACAAGAGGAAACATCTCCAAGCAGGGATCCCGTCTGCACCTGGCGTGATCCGGGTTGATCATGGTCATAGCTTAGCCTGGATTTTCCTCGACCAAGAGCCGGGTAGAGTTCGCCGATAGCCCTACTCAGGAAAAAGACTGGCCCCTTTTCATAGGCGCAGTTCTGACGATTTGATCAAGTTGCGAAAATCGTGGATTACCTCTTCACAGCGACGGAAAAAAGCCAGCACCCAATCCCGTAGCACCCTTTGCTGAGATTCGTCCAGTTCCTTGAGGGATCCCCGGTAGTGGATCTGGCCACTGCGCTCGATCTCGAACTGGTTAAGCCATTCTGCTTGGGATCCCTGGCGTTCCACCACTTCCTGCCGTGCTGCCTTCCAATAGTTGACGATCACCGCCTTGCCCAAATAGCCGCTTGTCATCTGGCAGAGACGGTTCAGAGATTGCACGAAGACATCCATCTCCATGCGCGGGCCCGCCGCAGGAGCGGAACTGGGCTGGGTAGCGTTCCGGCCTGCCTCCGCCTGGCTGGTAAATAGACGAAAGGTGGCCAAGCCCTTTGGCGTATCCTGCTGCAGCTCGGCTCGCAGGCGGTTCACGGCCAAGGTGTAAACCGGCATCACCAGCTCGTCATTCACCGCCACCAGCAGCGCCCATTCCGGCCCAAGGGGGTAAACGAAAACCCGCTGCTCGGCAAACTGAAAATCAAAATAGTCAAGTCCTGGGGGCATGGTCTCCAAAACTTGAAACAGCCCTTCGGTAAGGGCTTGCTGCTGTCGGCTATCCAAATCCTGAAAAGAGCGGTAGAAGAAAGGGCGACCTGCCCGACTCAAGAGCGCCACCCCCATCACCCCACGGATGGACAAAAAACTGTCGAGCGTTTCCTTCTCCATGCCCACTCAACTTGGATAACACTCTTACTCTTATCCTGACTTAGATTGCCCGAGGGTGGGCGAGCACAACCAACCGAGAGCTGGATGCTCGATGTTTGGGATTGATGTTTGGGATTTAGGAAATTCACCGGGACAAAAACGCCTCGATCCGTCCCACTGCCTCCTCCAGACGGGATCCCTCGACCACCAAAGCAAAGCGGACATAGCCTTCCCCACTGGGGCCAAAGCCAGAACCGGGAGACAGGGCAACCCCTGTGGCTCTCACCAAGTCCAGACAAAACTGGGCAGAAGAGCCGCGATAAAACTCCGGCAGAGGCGCCCACAGATACATGGTGGCTTCTGGCAAGGGCACAGGCCAACCCATGCGGTGCAGAGCCGCCACGGCTATATCCCGTCGCTCGCGGTACACCTGCCGCCAGCGCTGCAAAAAGCTATCGGGAACTGCCAAAGCCGCTGCTGCCCCCCGCAGAATGCCCTGGTACTGATGGAAGTCGATGGTGGATTTCACCCATCGCAGGGCTCGGATCAGCTCCCGGCTGCCAATGGCGTAGGCTACCCGGAATCCCCCCATGTGATAGGACTTGGAGAGAGAAAAAAACTCGATGGTGCGGGTTTTATCGGGATCCGCCTGCAGCGCAGAAGGGGCCACCTGGCCGTCGAAGCGCCAGTCCACATAGGGAAAATCGTGGGCCAGAACGATGTCGTACTGCTGACAAAACTGCAGGGTTTCTTGCCAAAACTCCGGGGTGACGGTGGCAGTGGTGGGGTTGTGGGGGTAGTTCAACACCAGCAGCCGCGCCTGCCGGCAGATCGCTGCCGGGATCCGATCCCACTGGGGCAAGAAGCGGTTTTCCGCCCGCAGGGGCAGGTAGTAGGGGATCCCGCCCGCCAGATGGATCCCGCCCGCATGAGAGGGATAGGCCGGATCGGCGACCAAAGCAACATCGCCGGGGTTGAGCAGGGCCAGGGGCAAGAGGGCCGTTCCCTGCTGGGATCCGATCAACGGCAGCACCTCTGTTTCCGGATCGATCTCCAGGCCGAACTTGCCCCTGTACCACTTGGCGCAGGCAGACCGAAAGTCCGCCGTGTCGTGAAACAGCGTGTAGCCATAGGTAGAGGGATCCGACAGAGCCGATTGGATGGCCGCCAAGGAGTCTGAAGGTGGGGGCAGATCGGAGGATCCCAGAGACAGATCGATCACATCCAGGCCAGAGCGACGAGCCTCTCGCTTGGCTCGATCCATTTGGTCAAACACATTGCCGCCGAGGGGCTGAAGTCGCTGGGCGAGGGGAATCGACATGCAACAACTCTTGCAAAGCAGGGGGGTCTATCCTAGCTTGAGGATCCCCTCAGGGATTGTCGTCAGCATTGGGGGAAGAAGGTGAGGTTGGACGCGTGCTGGCCGCCGGCCCCCGGTCGAAAATCTCGATGTGCCACTGTCCTTGGCCGTTGCTCTCAAAAGCGATAAACCGGCCATCGCCGCTGATGGTGGGGTTGCGCACATCTCCTGGCACCCGGCTGCTGATGTTTTCTATCCTGCGAGTTTCCCGGTCGTAGAGGAAGATCTCAGACTTGCCCAGAGCATTGGACACGTAGACGATGTAGCGGCCATCAGCGCTGATGTCGGGCGAGGTAGCCGCCACGTCGCTGGAGTTGAGGCCGGGCAGATCCACCAAGCGACGTTCCACCGTGTCGTAGAGAAAAATATCCTGGCTGCCGCTGCGGGCCGAGGAAAACACCAGGTAGCGGCCATCTCCGTTGAAAGCAGGCTCCCCATCGGGGAAGATGCTGTTGAGGCCACTGTTGGTCAGGCTGGGACGCGGGGTGCGAAAACCTGCGGGGCTGCAGCCCAACAGCACCAAGCTCAATCCGGCCAGGCCCAGCTTTCTCGCCCACCGGGCCGCGCCAAACAGGATCCGGCCATTGGTCAGCATGGCATCGCCTCTCCAACCCACTCTTCCCATCATACCCGGTTGACAAACTCGGCTCCGGCTAGGGCTCCACCTTGACACCCTTCCAGAAGGCCACATAGCCCCGGATGTTGGCGGCAGCGGGTTTGGGATCCGGGTAGTACCAGGCGGCATCTTTGTTCTCCTGGCCGTTGACCACGAGGGTGTAGTAGCTGGCCTCCCCCTTCCAGGGGCAGGTGGTGTGGGTAGAGCTGGGCTGGAAGTATTCCCGGCGCAGAGATTCCGGCGGAAAATAGATGTTGCCTTCTACGGTTTCGTAGCGGTCTGTCTCCGCCACCACTACCCCATTCCAGATAGCCCTGGGCATGGAAAACCTCCTCTTGCCAAGTTTTGGATATCGGATTTTTGAGTTGCGGATCCCGGCGGCTGAGGCCGCCTTGCTTTGAGCTTAACTCTTCCCTTCCTCTTATGATCGTCTTGTATTGTCCCTTGTATTGTCCGATGAGAAGCTCTCTGTCCGGTGGGGAAGCCTGCCGATCCCGAGAGCAAAGTGGAGTCTTTTAAGGGCTGCTTCCTACCGCTATTGAGCGCTACGGCTATGGCTCGCCGCAACACCCTACAAGATGACCTCAACTACCAACAAGCCAAGCGCAGCCTGCGCCAGTGGGTGGCCCAACTGGATCTGCGCCCCCAAGAGGTCGCGGGCTTAGAAGGGGAGTTGGAGAGCTTGCAAGCGCTCTTGGACAAGCTGGAAACCGAGGTCATCCACATCGCCGCCTTTGGTCTGGTGGGGCGAGGCAAGTCTTCCCTGCTCAATGCCCTGCTGGGCGAGCCAGTCTTTGAGACGGGGCCCACCCATGGCATCACCCGTACCCAGCAAGCGGCAACTTGGAACATCAGCTGGGAAACCCGCCCCCAGTCCTCCTTCTCTGGCACATCCCTGCAGGGATCCCGCCTCCCCCCTTCCTCGGTGCAGTCGGTACAGGTCGCCCATTGGCAGGGATCCCGTCTGGAGCTGATCGACACTCCCGGCCTGGATGAAGTAGACGGCGAAGAGCGGGCGCGGCTGGCCCGAGAAGTGGCGCAGCGAGCGGATTTGATCCTGTTTGTCGTCTGCGGGGATCTGACGCGGGTGGAGTTTGAGGCTCTGGCCACCCTGCGGGAGGCGGGCAAGCCTATGCTGCTGGTGTTCAACAAGATCGACCAGTACCCAGAGGCGGATCGCCAGGCCATCTACGATAAGATCCGCAACGAACGGGTGCGGCAGCTCCTTTCCCCCGACGAGATCGTCATGGTGGCGGCCTCCCCTCGCGTGCCCCGCCTGGTACAAAGGCCGGATGGGAGCTTTGCTGCCCAAATGGAAGTGGGATCCCCGCAGGTGGATGAGCTGCGCCTGAAAATCCTGGAAGTCCTGCATCGGGAGGGGCGTTCGCTGCTGGCCTTGAATGCCCTCCTGTTTGCCGATCGGGTTAACCAGCAGGTAATTGAGCGCAAGCTGCAAACCCGTGCCCAGCAAGCCCAAGACCTCATCGCCTCAGCCGCCCGCACCAAAGCGCTGGCGGTTGCCCTCAACCCCATCACCCTGCTCGATACCTTGGGAGGGCTGGCCATCGATGTCACCCTGATCCTGCGCCTGGCCCGCCTGTACGGCTGGCCCATGAGCACTGCAGGAGCCACACAACTGCTGCAGAAGATCATCCTCAGCATGCTCAGCCTGGGCGCCGGCGAGTGGGTGGCGCTGTTGGGCCTGGGATCCCTGAAAACCTTGCTGGGAGGATTCTCTCTGGGGGCCTACGGCTCCGTGGCCCTGACGCAGGCGGTGTTGGCCGGGTTTTCCTGCTATGCCATCGGCGAGTCCGCCCGCCGCTACCTCGCCCAAGGGGCCAGTTGGGGGCCAGAGGGGCCCAAAGCCGCCATAGCCCAGATTTTGGCCGATTTGGACGAAGCCTCGATTACCGCCCGCCTGCGAGAGGAAATCCGCCACAAAATCGGATTTGCTTTCCCCTGACCCTCTACAATCAAAAAGCCGAGCCGCGTCGTCCTCATGACCTACTGCCTTGGCATCATCACCCGCTTTGGCTTGGTGATGGCGGCAGATTCCCGCACCAACGCCGGGGTGGACTACGTCTCCACCTATCAAAAGCTGTTCGATTTTTCCGTGCCCGAAGAACGGGTGATCTTGATCTGCACGTCCGGCAACCTGTCCATCACCCAGGGCGTTTTGACCGAAGTGCAGCGGGATCTGCGCCAACCGGAAAGTACCAATCTCCACACCTTTCCCCACCTCTACGACGTGGCCCGCTACCTGGGATCCAAGATTCGGTACATCCAGGAGCAAGACCGGCCCTGGCTGGAAAAAGACGGCATCGACGCCCAGTGCAGCCTGTTGCTGGGGGGACAGATCCGAGGCGAGGAGCCGGCCCTCTTTTTGATCTACAGCCAGGGCAACTGCATCCAGGCCACCCCGGAAACCCCTTTTTTGCAGGTGGGGGAAACCAAATACGGCAAACCCATCCTGGATCGCACCCTCTCCTACGAAACCTCGCTGGCGGATGCGGCCAAATGCGCTCTCCTCTCCATTGACTCCACCATGAAATCCAACATCTCCGTCGGCCCCCCCATCGATTTGGTGATGGTGCAAGCGGATCAGTTCAAGGTCACCCACCGTCTGCGCCTGCGCACCGGGGATCCCTACCTGGCCAAGATGCGCAAACTGTGGGAAAGCGCCCTCAAACAAGCCTTCGACCAAATGCCCCCCATCGAGTGGGACTACTCGGATCCAGTCGATCAAGAAGAGCCGCTCGACTGAGGAGAGCAGATTGGTAGGATAGGGGTTGCTCTATCTCTGCCCAACCCTTGCCATGTCAGCCCACACCTTTCAAGACTTGATCTTTCGCCTGCAACAGTTTTGGGGGGAGCAGGGCTGCTTGATCCTGCAACCCTACGACCTGGAAAAAGGCGCCGGCACCATGAGCCCCCACACGTTTTTGCGCGCCTTGGGGCCGGATCCCTGGCGAGTGGCCTATGTCGAACCCTGTCGCCGCCCCACCGATGGACGCTACGGTCAAAACCCCAATCGCCTGCAGCACTATTTTCAATACCAAGTGTTGATCAAGCCCTCCCCCGATGACATTCAAGATGTGTACCTGGATAGCCTGCAAGCTCTGGGCGTGAATCCGGCAGAGCACGATATTCGCTTTGTGGAAGATGATTGGGAATCTCCCACCTTGGGAGCTTGGGGCGTGGGCTGGGAAGTGTGGCTGGACGGCATGGAAGTAACCCAGTTTACCTACTTTCAGCAGGTGGGCGGACAAGATTGCCGCCCGGTTTCTGTAGAAATTACCTATGGGCTAGAGCGCCTGGCCATGTATCTGCAGGGGGTGGATTCGGTTTTCGATCTCTGCTGGAATGAGCATCCTTCTCTGGGACGGATTACCTATGGACAAATCTATTTCCAAAATGAGGTCGAGCAATCTTATTACAACTTCGAGTATTCCGATCCGGAGATGCTACTGGAATTGTTCCGGCTCTACGAAGCCGAGGCCAAGCGTTTGATCGAAACCACCCAACAGAAACTGCAGAAACAGGTGTTGCCGGATCGGTTGGCCGTGTCTCTGCTCCTGCCCGCCTACGACTATGTGCTCAAGTGCTCCCACACCTTTAACCTGCTCGACGCTCGTGGTGTCATTGCTGTAGCCGAGCGCACCCTCTACATTGGGCGCATCCGTAACCTGGCTCGACAATTGGCGGAGCTGTACGTTAGCCAAGCCGATCGACCGGGATCCAGCTATGCCCTGCGGCAACCGGAACCCGCTTTGGTTTACAGGGGTGCCTCTCCTCAGAGTTAATTCTTGAGAAAGGGATCCCACCTTTGGCTATGATGAGAGATTGGTGTCAGCAAGGTGCTGGCTGCCCAAATGGCTCTTGTGGAAAGTCAGTGACCTCGTTTTCATCCTCTTTTTCTGACCAGTTCACCTTACTTTTTTCGGAAAAGCTTTATGTTTTACCATCATCCCGTCACTCGGGTTTCCATCTTTATTGATGGCAACAATATGTTTTATGCCCAACAAAAAAATGGCTGGTTTTTCGACCCACGCAGGGTGTTGGATTATTTTGTTAGATCACAGCCAAATGTTGAATTGGTCAACGCATTTTGGTACACCGGCATCAAGGATCCCCATGATCAGAGGGCCTTTCGAGACGCTCTGATCAGCATGGGCTTCACTGTGCGCACCAAGATCCTCAAAGAATATCGAGATGAAGACTCCGGTCGGTACTCCCAAAAAGCAAATCTGGATATCGAAATAGTAATCGATATGTTCAACACCGTTGGCCAGTACGATAGGATCATTCTATTTAGCGGCGATGGAGATTTTGAGCGGGCCGTCGAGCTGTTGCGTTCCAAAAACACGCTGATTACAGTTGTCTCCACCGAAGGGATGATCGCCCGCGAGCTGCGCAACGCCACCGACCGCTACATCGACCTCAATGACATTCGCCCCTACATTGAGAAGTTAGACAAGTAGTGCTTTGGGCAGGGTTCTGGACTGCTTCCTCTGCCGTCGGGTCAGACCCATAGCCTCCTGGCGAGCTGGCGACAACACCGCCTAAGTTCGTTCTGGCTTTTTCCATCTTCACGGATCCCATCCCTGCCACACAAGCGGCACGTCTGTTGTACCGGCTCTAGTCAGCGCTGCCGGAAAGGAGCTGTCCCGGCCAATTCCAGTAGGGTGCTCTGGTGTCCGGCAGAAGGGCTGTGTCTTCTCCCCTTGGCAACCAACTTCTGGGCAACCTCAGTTCAGGCAGGGGAGCAGAGAGGCTAGCATTGTAAAAAATCTTTGCCCTGATCAGGTTTTTATGACCGGCGTTCCTGTCTCCCGTATTCGCAACTTTTCCATCATCGCCCACATCGACCACGGCAAATCCACCCTCGCCGATCGCCTCCTGCAGGAAACGGGCACCGTTTCAGCCCGCGAGATGAGGCCACAACTGCTGGACAGCATGGAACTGGAGCGGGAACGGGGCATTACCATCAAGCTGCAAGCGGCCCGCATGAACTACCGTGCCCAAGACGGCCAAGACTACGTTTTGAACCTGATCGACACGCCGGGGCATGTGGACTTCACCTACGAAGTCTCCCGCTCCCTGGCCGCCTGTGAAGGGGCGCTGCTGGTGGTGGATGCCTCTCAAGGGGTGGAGGCCCAAACCCTGGCCAACGTCTACCTGGCCCTGGAGAACAACCTGGAAATTATTCCGGTGATCAACAAAATCGACCTGCCGGGGGCCGAGCCGGAACGGGTCATTGCCGAGATTGAGCAGGTAATCGGCCTCGACTGCAGCGGGGCAATCCTCGCCTCTGCCAAGGTGGGTATTGGCATTCAAGAGATTCTGGAGGCCATTGTGCAGCGGGTGCCGCCCCCACGGGATACGGTGGCGGAGCCCCTGCGGGCCTTGATTTTCGATAGCTACTACGACGCCTATCGCGGCGTGATCGTCTATGTGCGCATCATGGACGGGGAGGTGAAAACGGGGGACAAGATTTGCTTTATGGCCTCTGGCCGAGAATACGAGATTACCGAGCTGGGGGTGATGCGTCCCAACCAAGAGCCGGTGGATGCCCTACATGCGGGCGAGGTGGGCTACATGGCCGCCGCCATCAAGAGCGTGGAACACGCCCGTGTTGGGGATACCATCACACTGGTGAATCGCAAAGCTCCTGAGCCCCTGCCCGGCTACAAAGAAGCCAAGCCGATGGTGTTTTGTGGCCTGTTCCCCAGCAGCTCCGATCAGTACGCCGAACTCAAAGAGGCTCTGGAAAAGCTCAAGCTCAACGATGCTGCCCTGTACTTTGAGCCAGAAATTTCCAGCGCCATGGGCTTCGGCTTCCGCTGTGGTTTTCTGGGCCTGCTGCACATGGAGGTGGTGCAGGAACGCCTAGAGCGGGAGTACAATCTCGATCTGGTGATCACAGCTCCGACGGTGGTGTACCAAGTTACCCTCAACAACGGCTCTGTGATTCGGGTGGACAATCCCAGCAAGCTGCCTCCCCCCAACGAGCGCACCAGCATTGAGGAGCCGATTGTCAGGGTAGAGGTGATTCTTCCTGAGGAATTTGTCGGTACCGTGATGGAGCTGTGCGAGACCAAACGCGGCACTTTTAAAGACATGAAATATCTGGCGCAGGGTCGGACTACGCTGGTGTATGAGCTGCCCCTGGCGGAAGTGGTCACCGACTTTTTCGACCAATTGAAATCACGCACTCGTGGTTATGCCAGCATGGACTACCAAATGATTGGCTATCGCGCCGATGATTTGGTGCGTTTGGACATTTTGATCAACGGCGATGTGGTGGATTCTCTATCCACAATTGTGCATCGGGACAAAGCTTTTTATGTAGGCCGTTCCCTAGTTGCCAAGTTACGAGAGCTGATCCCACGCCATCAATTTGAAGTGCCCATTCAGGCAGCAATTGGCTCTAAAGTGATTGCTCGTGAAACCATACCAGCCCTGCGCAAAAACGTCTTGGCCAAATGCTACGGAGGAGATGTGACCCGCAAACGCAAGCTTTTGGAAAAACAAAAAGAGGGGAAAAAACGCATGAAGGCGGTGGGAACGGTGGATGTGCCCCAAGAAGCGTTTATGGCCGTGCTGAAGTTGCAAAATGATTAGGGCCATGGGCACTCAACTGGGGCGGGAAGAGGTGTTGGCCTGGCTACAGGAGCGGGTGTCTCCTCCTCGCCTCCGCCATATCTTGGGGGTAGAGGGGATGGCCCGACAGCTGGCGGCCCACTACGGGCTGGACGAGCAGAAAGCTGCTTGGGCAGGGCTGATGCACGACTTGGCCAAGGCTTTCCCGCCGGAGCAACTGTTGCAAAGGGTGGCTCAGGAACGGGAGCTGGATGAAATTGAGCGGGCCGAACCTCACATCCTGCACGCTGAGGTGGGATCCCTGGTGGCGCGGGAGCAGTTTCAGGTACAGGATCCGGAGATTTTGGCGGCCATTGCCAACCACACGCTAGGGCAGCCCGGCATGGATCCGCTCAGTTGCGTGGTTTTCGTGGCCGATGCCCTGGAGCCGAATCGGGGCAACAGCCCAGAATTGGAGCGGTTGCGGCAGATGGCTTTTGTAGATTTGTCTAAAACCGTAGTGGGAGTATGTGACTTGAGCCTAAAATTTTTGCTAGACCGGAATCAGGTGGTTCATCCGCGCACACTCATGACTCGGAATCATTTTTTGTTACATCCTTTAGAAAAAGCGGTGTCCTAGGTTAACTCAGTCGTTTCAGGAGGGTTTTAGTTGCTACATCTCATGCCTGCCCCTGCTGGGGATCCCATCTATTGCATGGCGCTGAGTGCAGCTCGCGCGGCAGAAGAGAAAAAAGGTGGCGATATCGTTCTGCTGGATGTATCCCAAGTCTCCACTTTGGCAGATTACTTTCTTCTGGTCAGCGGCTACTCGCTCACGCAAGTCCGCGCCATTGCCCGAGCAATTGAGGAAAAGGTTTGGGACGAGTGGAAACAAACTCCGCGCCGCATCGAAGGGCAGGAATCGGCCTCTTGGATACTGATCGACTATGCCGATCTCATTGTCCATGTGATTATGCAACAGGAAAGGGACTACTATGACCTAGAGTCTTTCTGGATCCAGGCTCAGCGAGTCGATCTGCCCATAGCAGGCTAAATCTATTTGTTTTGGATCCCTGGATTTGGCAGTTCTTCAGAGCTTGGAGCCAAGGGAAGAGTTGCTCTTTACAACTCTTTAACTGCCTTCCAGGGCCTCCTTGACAGACAGAAGTTTTAGTCAATTGTCAAGAAATATGTAAGTTTCTTAATATTCCCGCAATTTCTTACACAGTCACGTGTTAGGGTAGTGAATGACAAATAGCTGAGTAAGATCTTCCTGCCTTTTGCAGTCGAGTTTCTATAGTCTTTGTTAAACGCTCTACCTTGTTTCTCTTGAACGCTGATAATTCTTCGTTGGTACTGAATACCAGCAAAAAGATTTTCCAGCTGCTGATGGTTCCTATTGGCTGCTTTCAGCGGCAAGTGGAAAGGCAAACGAGGCGAATAGAGGAGGCAAGGATTGGCTGCACAAGAGGATCTTACGAACGAAACCGCAACTTCTTCCCGACGGCAGACTTAACTGCAACCGGCTTAAATGGTCGGCCTGTAGGCAAAATCCGGTGCCAAAAGCAGCGGAGGAAGATGGGGAAGCAGCGTTTTTTGTTTAATGTCTGTTTTTAAGAGCGACAGGGATTTTTAGGAGGAACATTCATCATGGAAAAGATGTTGGTTAATATCGTCGAGTACCTGGCATTGGGAGAACTGGAAACTATCCTCTCCACTGAGCACCCCCATCAACAGGTGTTTCATGACGCTAGGGAGCGGGAAGCGATGATGCAGCAGATCCTAAACCGGGTCCCCGCCATCTACATGTGGCTGGCTGCCGATGAGTGTCCCAGCCGCGATCAACTCAATTCCTCTGAGCTGGAATTGCTGCGGTCGGTAGTGCGGGATGTGGTCAATCAAAAACTCCAACAAGCCTCTTTTGGCCTTGACCCCTATGCGGGATCCATGTCAGAGGTCTTCTACGGATAGAGGGGGCGGGCTTAAGCTACACTGCAAAGGCGTTGCCTTAGCTTGTTGCCTCTGCCCATGTTGCCTGTTTACTATTCTGATATTTTCCTCAGCCACGATACTGGGCCATTTCACCCCGAGCGTCCGGCTCGCTTGCAGTCCATTGTTAAGGCGCTGCGTGGTGCCCCTTTTGCCAACCAGTTGGAATGGCGGGATCCCCCCTTGGCGGAGCTGGCAGAGCTGGAGCGAGTACACTCGCGTCAGCACATCCAACAGGTGGCTGAGTTGGCAACAGCAGGTGGGGGACACATTGATGCCGACACTGCTCTCTCGGAGAGAAGTTTTGAAGCGGCGCGCCTGGCTGTGGGAGCTTGGATTGCCGGCTCTGCCTCGGTTTTGACCACCGCTCAGCCAGCGCTGGTGCTGTGCCGTCCACCTGGGCATCACGCAGAGCCAGAACGGGCAATGGGGTTTTGTTTATTCAGCAACGCAGCCATTGCGGCGCTGTGGGCGCTGGATCAGCCGGGGGTGAAGCGGGTGGCGATTTTCGATTGGGATGTTCACCACGGCAACGGCACGCAGGCGGTGGTGGAGCGCTATCCCCAACTGGCCTATGCCTCCATCCATCAGTTTCCCCTCTACCCCGGCACCGGCTCCGCTCGCGAAACCGGGATCCACGGCAACCTCTGCAACGTGCCTTTGCCTGCCGGCTCGGATTGGTTGGCCTACAAAAAGGCCCTCGACGAGAAGATCTTGCCGTTCTTGCAAGCGTTCCAGCCGGATTTGCTGCTGGTGAGCGCCGGCTTCGACTGTGCCAAAGGGGATCCCCTGGCCGGTATGCAGCTAGAGCCGGAAGCCTTTGGCCGCATGGCCCGCCTCTGCCTGGAGCAGGTGACCCGCAAAACCCTCTTCGGCTTGGAAGGCGGCTATAACCTGGACAACCTGGCGCGCGGCTGGCTGAGCCTGGCCCAAGCTTGCCTGGAGAGTTAACCTTTCCACTTCACCTTGGGTAAAATCTGCCGCACATCCACCCGATCCTTGTACTTGAGAGCAAAGTTGAGCAGCGAATCCAAGAGGGAATCGGACAGATAGTGGGGCTGGAGGCCCAGGTCTAGGAGCTTGGTGTTTTTGGCGTTGTAGTAGTGCTCTTCCAGCTCGACGCGGGGGTTCTCCAGGTGGTTGATTTCCACCTTCAGGCCCATGGTGGCTCCCGCCTTTTGCACCAGCAACGCCAGTTGCTCAACACTAAATTGCTCTGTGAACTGGTTCATCACCCGGAATTGGCCTGGCTCGGCAGGGTGAGCAATGGCCAGCTCCACGCAGCGCACCGTGTCGCGGATATCCAGGAAACCGCGGGTCTGGCCGCCCTTGCCATACACTGTCAGCGGATGGCCCACGGCCGCTTGAATGCAGAAGCGGTTCAGAGCTGTGCCGAATACGCCATCGTAATCGAGACGGTTGATCAGCACCTCGTCTATGCCGGTTTCTTCTGTGAGCACGCCGTATACCACCCCTTGGTTCAGGTCGGTGGCCCGCAGGCCCCAGACGCGGCAGGCGAAGTGGATGTTGTGGCTGTCGTGTACTTTGGAGAGGTGATACATGGATCCCGGCTGCTTGGGGTAGGGCAGGGTATCCTTGCGGCCATTGTGCTCGATGGTGATGTACCCCTCCTCGATGTCGATGTTGGGGGTGCCGTACTCGCCCATGGTGCCCAGCTTCACCAGGTGGCAATCGGGAAATTCCTCCTTGATGGCGTAGAGGATGTTCAAGGTGCCCACCACGTTGTTCACCTGGGTCATCACCGCATGCTCGCGGCTGATCATCGAGTAAGGGGCAGAGCGCTGCTCGCCAAAGTGAACAATGGCCTCCGGCGGGAAGCGGCGCATGCAGGAGATCAGGGCTTCGTAGTTGGTAACGTCGCAGACAAAGATGGGAATGTCCTTGCCGGTTAGCCCCTTCCAGCAATCCACCCGTTGCTCTAGCTGGGCAATGGGGGTCAGGGTAGAAACCCCCAGTTGCAGATCCCAGAGGCGGCGGACGTAGGAATCGAGAATGGCCACCTCATAACCCCTGTTGGATAGGTGCAGGGCTGTCGCCCAGCCACAGTATCCGTCACCACCAATAACCAGGACTTTCATCAGGGAAGCAAAATTCGGCTGCTCACGAATCTACCAAGTTATGGCACCAAAGACAAACTCTCCTGGGATCCCTTCGGGGTGCTGGATAGCCCCTTATTCGATGCGAGGCGGGTTATCCAGGGTATAAACCGTGGTCTCGGCGGCAATGGCACGGCGCAGGTGAGCTGGGACTTGGTAGAGGCCCAGAAGGGTGATGCCATCGATGAATTGCAGTGCCCCTCGCTCGGGATCCAACTGTTGGCTCAGAATCTGGTCGATCTGCTCCGGTTCTGGCCTGGGGGAGATGGGATCCTGAGCTGCCAGGGCAAAACCCAGTGGGCCACCGTAGGTGGGGGCATAGATGGCGTAGGGCTGCACGGCGGCAAACACCGTTTTCAGGGTGCGAACAATGCGGGTGTGTTGATGAAGCTCAACCGGCCCCGTCGGCCCGGCTTGGATGGTGAAAGCCCCATCTGGCTGCAACTTGGAGCGGATCTGGCGGAAAAACTCCTGGGTGAAGAGGCGGTAGGCAGGGCCGGACTCAATGGGATCGGAGAGATCGGAAAGGATCACATCCCAAATGGGGCCTGTTTCTTGGAGAAAATCCAAGGCATCGGCAATCACCACCTCCACCCGCGGATCTTCAAAGGATCCCTGGTGCATTTCCGGCAGGTGCTCTCGGCAGGCTGCCACCACCTCCCCATCGATGTCCACCATCACCACCTGCTCCACCGAGCGCCAACGCAGCACCTCCCGCAGCGTTGCCCCTTCTGCCCCCCCCAACACCAGTACCCGCCGGGGGATCCCGCCCGCTTGGACAACCTGCACCATAGCCGGATGAACCAAAGCCTCGTGGTACAGAAACTCATCCACGGTAGTGGATTGCCAATGCCCATCCAGCATCAGACCCTTGCCGAAGGCCCCCGTCTCGGCGATCAGCATCTCCTGGAAAGGGGTTTTTCGGTAGGCCAAGATGCGCGTGACCGCACGGGCGGTGTAGTCCCAAGGGGTAAAGTACTCCTGAACCCAGAAGAAACTTCTCGGGCTGCTCATAAGCACCTCGCTACAGCTTTTTCCAGCAACATAGACTGACCTCTGGGGTGAATCGGATCCCACCCAGCCTACAGATGGCCCCCATGACAGTTTGGAAAAAGCTGCGATTGGCGAAGATCTCAGCGCCTTCGTCGGGTTGCTTCACAGGTGAGCACCTCAGCCGAGTCTGGGGCCTCTTCCAGGAGTGTCGGTTGCGCGGTGCGGCGGGGCACCTTGCGCAGGGAATATCGTCGCGCTTGAAACACGTCGATCAGATATTCACAGGCCGCTTCCGGTCGGGTGTGGCGACCACAGGTGAACACATCCACCGCCGCGTAGCCCGCTTCGGGCCAGGTGTGAATGGAGATGTGGGATTCCCCCAAAAGAGCGAGGGCTGTAATCCCCTGTGGCTCAAATGAATGGCACAGCTCTCCCAAAAAGGTGGAGTTGGAGCGTCTGGCTGCCTCTCGCAAAGCCTGTTGCACCAGAGAGGCATCATCCAAAAGTTTGGCCGGGCAGTCGTAAAGCTCCAGGATACAGTGGATCCCGATCAGAGCTGGAGACCTATCCCCTAATTGGCCAGATAGTGTGTGCAGCATACTATCCCCTAATTGGCCAGATAGAACTGATTAGAACCAGAGGCTGCACAGAAAGCGCAGCTTTACCATTGTCTCACAATTGTCATACTCCCCTGCCTAAAGGCAGGGGATTCTGGTTCCTGGTTCTGCGACAGCACTTACCGTGTCAGGTTGCCCCTCC
>NZ_JANSIG010000021.1:0-37169 GCF_047461975.1 Synechococcus sp. R55.3
GGCAAGGCGCTCTGGGTGTTATGCTCAGAGCTTTGCGGGATACCGCCTTTCTGTTTGGACTCCGTCCCGCTGACGCGAACGGACTCCGTCCCGCTGACGCGGTCGCGTTAGCGTCGCGTAGCGACAACGGAAACGGGCAGAATGCTATCGCTTCACCGTTGAGCAGTAATGGTCAGCAGTGTTCAGCGTAAATGTATCAGTTGGAAGGACAAAGCCGCTAAAAAAGTGTTAGGGACAGAGGGTTTTTGTTGATTGGGTTGCCGTTGGCGTTGTTAGGACGAAGTTCTTTGTAAGGTGCTTTGGGCTGAGGTTAACCACAATGTTGCGACTGTACGGGATCCCAACCTCCGGAAATTGCTACAAAGTGGAATTGCTCCTCAAGCAATTGGGGATCCCCTATGAGACGGTTGAAGTCAACTCCAGGGCCGGAGAAAACCGCCGCCCCGAGTACCTGGCCAAAAACCCCCTGGGCCAGATCCCGGCTTTGGAACTGGAAGATGGAACAGTCTTGGCCGAGTCCGCCGCGATCTTGGTCTACCTGGCAGAAGACACCCCCCTCTACGGCCAAAACAAGTTGGAACGGGCCGAGATTTTGAAGTGGTTGCTTTTTGAACAAACCCGCATTGCCCGCTACATCGCCACCACTCGCTTCTGGGTGCGGGCCGGCCAAGCAGAGGCCCATGCTGACGTGATCGCCCAGAACTTGAAATCTGGAACAGAGGCCTTGGAGATCATGGAAGGCCACCTGCAGGGGAAAGCATTTTTTGTGGGCAACCGCTACACCATCGCCGATCTCGCCCTTTTCACCTACACCCATGTGGCGGAGCAGGGCGGGTTTGACCTCAAGCCCTTTCCTCAGATCCGAGCCTGGTGTCAGCGGGTGAAAGCCACCGACCGCTTCTTCCCCCTCCCCGGAGCCTAGAACGCCTTCCGCTAGTTGCTGGCTCCCTCCATGCCCTCTAGCAACTGGCCCAGATACCAAATCTCGACCTCGCTGGCCACATCTCCCTCAGCCAAGAAGGGCGTGCCATCTTGAAAGTTGAGCGGCCCCTTGAAGAGCTGAATGCTGCCATTCCCCAAGCCGGCGATGAACTCCTCCAACTTAGCCCTATCTTCTGGCTCCAGGGCTTCTCCCATGATGAACCCTGCCGAAGACGTGTCCGGGTTGTTGATATCCGACCAGTCGATGGGCGGACGCAGGAATTGGCTCTCGAAGGTGCCCGCGCGAGCTGCCTCGATCAATTGCTTGTATCCTGGCCCCCAGTTGTAGTAGGAAACCCCCAGGCAAATTTCGGGCGCAAAGTTACAACCGCTGGCCAGGCCGTAGTGGGTGTAGCGCACTCGCTTTCCGGCCTCAGCAGCCCGCTTGCCTTGTACCGCCGCCTCCGGCGTATCCAACCCCGACATCACCACATCAAAGCCGCCGTTGTAAAAGTCATCGGCAACCTTGCTTGGATCCAAAGTAACCCCTGGAATGTTGAACCAGAAACCAATCCAGGTCACCCGGAACTGCAACTCCTCGGGACGATCTCGGTAAGTTTCCCAGCAGTATTTGGCTCCCAAGTAGGCGGCAGCAGCGTAACGGCGGGTTTCATCGTTGATCAGAGGTCCCAACAGGCCAATTTTGCCGGTTTCGGAGCCCAGGGCTGCAGCACAGCCAGCCACCATGCGCATCGCTTCCATCTGGGGCATGATGTTGGCCAAGTTGGGCAGATCGATGTAATTTTTCCCCTCCTTCCAGGCCATGTCCCCAGAAGCATGGATAACCGCAATCTCGGGATGCTTGCGGGCCGTTTCAATCGCGTCGTCTTTGTGGTCATCGGAAGTAAAGATGATAACCTTCGCACCTCGGGCGATCATGTCATCCGCCACCTGGGAGGCGCGCACATTGGGCCGATCCGCCGGGTTCACCTTATCCAGGTAATCAAACTCGACACCGGGCAACTTGGCCTTGACGTATTCGCTGCCCTCCACATGCGCCTGGCTCCAGCCGCCATCCTGCATCGGCCCCACCAGCACCATGCCCACTTTGAAGGTCTCCTGCGCCGTTGTGGGGGTGGATCCCAGTAGAGCGGCGACTGCCAGGCCAATAGCCCAGCCTCTCGAGGGAGAAAAAGCGCGGGTAAGATTCCAGTTCACAGGCAGCTCCAACAGAACAGGGATCCAAAGCCGGAAGACTACATCCATCATCGGGATCCCGCTGCAGATCGCTGTATCTGAGAATACAAAAAGGCGCTTGGCAAACGACGTGGAAGCCAGCAGGGGCTCAGGGAGAAATTTATCGTTCCTTCAGTTCCCGCTGAATCTCCCGCTGGGTTTGCCGCTCTTTGATTGCCTGCCGCTTGTCGTGGAGCTTTTTGCCGCGGGCCACGCCCAGATGGGCTTTGATCCAGCCGCGGTTGAGCACCAGCTTGAGGGGAACCACGGTCAGGCCCTTTTGTTCCACCAAGCCCCGTAGGCGGTCGATCTCGCGGCGGTGCAGCAGCAACTTGCGGCGGCGGGTAGGGTCGTGGTTAAACACTTTGCTGGCGGTGTCATGGGGGGAGATGTGCAGATTGTGCAGCCATGCTTCCCCATCCCGAAAGAGGGCAAAAGCGTCTTGCAGGTTGGCTTTGCCCGCTCGTATCGATTTCACCTCTGTGCCGGTCAGTTGGATCCCGGCCTCATAGGTCTCCAAGATGTCGTACTCGAAGCGGGCGCGACGGTTGTCAACCAGGGTTTTGACGTTGGGATCCACAGCCATAGGCTTTCAGTAGACCAGAGGGCCTAACGAGAGGTCAGGGATCTCTCCAATTTTCGCACCGCCCGCCCAACCAAGCGCTCGGATTTGCCGCGCCAGAGAAAGCGAATGGGGGTACCGGTAAAGTCCAGGTTTTGCCGGAAGTGCTTTTCCAGGAAGCGGCGGTAGTTATCCTTAAACAAATCGGGATCGTTGACAAACAGAACAAAGGTGGGGGGCCGATCCGCCACCTGGGTGCCGTAGTAAATTCTGCCCTGCTTGCCCTGGCGGTTGGTGGGGGGCGATTGCCAGGCAAGAGCATCCTGGAGCACTTCGTTGACCACAGCGGTGGGAACCCGTTTGCGGTGGGCGGCCACCACGGTATTCACCTGCTCAAAGATTTTGTGGGTGCGTTGCCCGGTGAGGGCGCTGACAAACAGGAGCGGCGCCCATTCGATAAAGTAAAGCCTGTCGCGAATCTCGCGGGTGAACTCGTTGATGGTGTGGGTATCTTTGTTTTCTACTGCATCCCACTTGTTGACGACGACAACGCAGGCGCGGCCCTCTTCTTCGATGCGCCCGGCCAGCCTCTGATCCTGTTCGGTAACCCCCTCCAAAGCATCGATCACCAGCAGCACTGCATCCGAGCGCTGGATGGCCTTGAAGGCCCGGTTGATGCTGAAGAACTCAATGCCGTACTGCACGCGGTTTTTTTTGCGGATGCCGGCGGTATCGATGAGGCGATAGGGCTGCCCTTCCCAGGTGACCACGGTGTCGATGGCATCGCGGGTGGTGCCGGAAATGGGGCTGACGATGGCCCGCTCGGATCCTACCAGGCGGTTAAGCAGGCTGGATTTGCCGACGTTGGGCCGTCCCACAATCGAGACGGCAATGGGATCCGGCTCACCCACCGTTTCTTCGGTCACTTCGGGCAAGTGAGCCAGCACCGCCTCCAACAGCTCGGCTACCCCATTGCCATGGATGCCGGAACAGGGGATCGGATCCCCCAGCCCCAGCTCCCAAAAGGCTGCTGCCTGAGCCAGGCCCATCTGCCCCGACTCGCACTTGTTTACGGCCACCACCACCGGCAGGGGTTGTTTGCGCAGCCAATCGGCCACTTCTACATCGGCGGGTGTCAGTCCCTCTCGGCCATCCACCACGAAGATCACGGCCTGCGCCTCGGCCATGGCTGCCATCGCTTGCTGGCGAATGTGGGGCAGAAATTCGCTGTCGTCGCCAAAAACCAGGCCGCCGGTGTCCACCACCCGCAAGCGGCGCCCGTTCCACTCCACCTCCTGGTACAGGCGATCCCGGGTCACCCCAGGCTCATCGTGCACAATGGCCGAACGCACCCCCGCCATGCGGTTGACGAGGGTGGATTTGCCCACGTTGGGGCGGCCCACAATGGCCACAAGAGGTAGGGGCACTGTTGGCTCGTCGATAACTTGGGATATCTATCCTAGCTGTTCGGGATCCCGGATGCCCAAAGCCGCCAATCTCGATCATTGCTTTGGATGCAGGTCTGGCGGTAAGTTAGGTACCTATCCTCCCATCAGGCACCGGCTGTGCCCCTTCCCCATTCTTGCCATGAACCGCGCTCTCGTTCCTGCCCAGCGGCTGAACAAGCTGCCCGCCTATGTCTTCGCCCGCTTGGATGAGCTGAAGGCCCGCGCCCGCCAGCAGGGGTTGGATTTGATCGATCTGGGCATGGGCAACCCCGATGGTCCCACCCCACAGCCGGTGGTGAAGGCGGCGCAGGCGGCCATTGCGGATCCCGCCCACCACGGCTACCCGCCCTTTGAGGGCACGGCCAGCTTCCGCCAGGCGATCACGGATTGGTACTGGCGCCGCTACGGGGTGGAGCTGGATCCCAATGGAGAGGCGCTGCCTTTGCTGGGATCCAAAGAGGGGCTGACCCACCTGGCTCTGGCCTATGTGGATCCCGGAGATCTGGTGTTGGTGCCCAGCCCTGCCTATCCAGCCCATTTTCGCGGCCCCATGATTGCCGGCGGGCAGATCTACCCGATGATGCTGCGCCCGCAGAAGGGGTGGTTGATCGATCTGCAAGAAATACCGCCGGAAGTGGCCCAGCAAGCGCGGGTGCTCTACTTTAACTACCCCAACAACCCGACGGCGGCAGTTGCGCCCCGCTCTTTTTTTGAGGAGGTGGTGGAGTTTGCCCGCCGCTACGATCTCATCCTGGTGCACGACCTGTGCTATGCCGAGTTGGCTTTTGACGGCTACCGGCCCACCAGCCTGCTGCAGATCCCAGGGGCCAAGGACTTGGCAGTGGAGTTCCACACCCTCTCCAAAACCTACAACATGGCCGGCTGGCGGGTGGGATTTGTGGTGGGCAATCGCCAGATCATCCAGAGCTTGCGCACCCTGAAAACCAATCTCGACTACGGCATTTTTGCCGCCATCCAAAAGGCCGCCGAAACTGCCCTGCGCCTGCCGGATAGCTACCTGGAGCAGGTACAAGAGCGCTACCGCCGCCGGCGCGACTATCTGATCGGCCGCCTAGCGGAGTTGGGCTGGCGGATCGAGCCGCCACGGGCGACGATGTATCTCTGGATCCCTACCCCCCGCGCTGCCGACGGCACCCCTGAGGGATCGACGGAGTTTGCCCTGCGGGTGCTGGAATCTACAGGCGTGGTCGTAACCCCCGGCAGCGCTTTTGGAGAGGGAGGAGAGGGCTACGTGCGGATTAGCCTAATTGCCGATTGCGAGCGCATAGGTCAGGCTATCGATCGCTGGGCGGAAGCTGGGATCCGCTACTGCTGAGCCTCAGTCTTGCGGGAGTTGGTACTGCTCCACAATCCGCCGGGCAAAGGGGGGCACGTGCTGCTCCAACTTCTGGGGATAGTGGCGGCGCACATAGAGGTAGTTGCGGGTGAAGTGGGAATCGATGGAGAAGCGGGCATATTCCAGGCCGCGCGGCCCAAAGCGCTGGATTGCCGCCCCCAAGAGGCGAGCCAGCCACATTGGCAAACTCAGGGCTTGGTCGTAGGCAGGGATCCCCTGCTGCACTGCCGCCCTCCGGGATCCCTGCGAGATCACCGGTTGGGTTTCCAGCTCCTCCCAGACTAAGTCCAACAGCTCTTGCCCCCGCTGATTGCGCACCAGCAGCCACTGCCAGCCCAAGGGGGATCCCATGTAGCCCACCACCAGATCTGCCAGAGCATTCACATAGTCAAAACAACTGAGGCAGGAGGGGGCAAACACGTCCTTGAGTTCTTTGGTCTTGAGGCCGAAGAAGGGCACCTTTTCCACCGAGCCATCTTCGTGTTTGAAGTGGATGTGGAAGTCTTGCATAAACTCGTAGTGCACCACCGTCTGTGGGGAGCGGCTGGTGGTTTCTAGAAACTTTTGCAGCCCGGCACGGCTGACATTGTCCACACAGGGCGTGCCCAACACGTACAGCTTCTCCAGGCCCAGTTTTTTTTCCACCGCCCGCAAAGCTTGGATTTGGCAGCCCACCCCGATCACCAATAGGCGTTTGAGGCCACTTTGCTCCACTTGCTCCAGCACCGACAAATTGGGGGACAGGGTTGGTTTATTGACCCGCGCCGCCAAGACCGCTTCGGGGGTACGTGCCAAGATGGGCCGGGGCTGAAAGCGATCCCGCTCATCCGCCTGCACGCACACCACCCCTTCCACCAAGCCGCTGGTGAGGGCCTTCATGCCAATGCTGCTGACGATGCCCGTCCACTGGGCACCAGGGATCGGATCCCGTTTGCGGGCCGTAAACATTGCCTCGTAGACACCGAAGTAATCGGTATCGGTGACGGCGAGGGATCCTGAGCGCAGCGATTCCCGGGATCGCCCGTGGGTCTGTTCTTCCAACTGGGTCAGTTGCTGGTTCAAGAAGGCACAGGCTTCTTTGACGTGGGCCACGTAGCGGGTATCGCAGAGGCCGCACTGGCTGCACAGCTCTTTGGCCGGATAGCGGCCGGAACGGATGGGCCGGGCTGGACGCGGTGAACGGGATCCCATGATTTCTAGTGTTTGCGTAAGCGGAATGGAGTCCAATGGATCTTTTGAGCTTTGCTATTTAAGCTTTCTTTGAGATCTAAAGACACAGGCACCTCAGGCGTTCGCAGCAACGGCAACCAAGGTGCTCTCTTCAGTTTGCGGCCAAAACGGCAGATAGCGGCAAAGAACTTCGAGGGATCCCTGCTAAAGGAGCGCAAAATTTCAGAGCCTCTATAGATTGCTGTAGCGTTCTTCGGCCCAGGGTTCACCGCCCATGTAGTAGCCGTTGCTCCCCCAAAAGCCCAGCTGATCTTAGGGGGGAAACTCCAGGCATATGGGTGAGGGATCAAAGTGCGCACCGGCCCTACCGGGAGCGGTTGTCCTTCCAGGGTATGAACCAGGTAGTTTTCGGGGCGGATGAACTCCTCCAGAGTCAGGTTGGTGGTGTAGCCACCATAACAGCGTTGCATCACCGCCTTGGCCTCAGGAGCGATGGATACTGCCTGCAACACGTCCGGGATCCGCACCCCTGTCCAAGTCACATCCAACTTTGACCAGCGGGTAACACAATGAAAATCGGCGGTGAACGTATGTTGGGGCAAGGCCAGCAGATCCTCCCAGGTGAGCACTACTTCTTTTTCCACGGATCCCCAAATGCGCAGCCGCCATTCTTCTGGCCGGATCACCGGCGTATCGCCGTAGGTGAGCACCGGAAAGCCCCGCGCCAAATGCTGCCCAGGGGGTAGCCGACCCGACAAGGGATCCTCTCCTGCCAATTTTTGAAAAAACTTACCCACCATGGTTATTCTGCTCTGCAAGCGCTGCTACCACCCTATCTCCAATCGGGCTGAGGAGAGAGAGTTCCTGAGCCGCTAAGCAAGAGGACTCCGAAAAAGGAGAGGAATCATAGCGGTTTTTTGCCCAGACCACTTTCTATCGCCCAGCGGGCCAGTTCTGTGCGGTTGTGCAGGCCGGTTTTGCCCAGCATGTTGCTGACGTGGCTTTCAACGGTGCGCTGGCTCACCCCAAGAGTTTCGGCAATCTCGCGGTTGGACAGGCCCCTGGCCACGTACTGGATCACCTTAGTTTCTGTTGGCGTCAGCTCAATTTCCCGATCCAGTTTTATGACGGGTTGAACGCCCGCGCCCTGCATTTGTAACAGGCGCTCAGTATGTTTGAGAGAAGATTCCACCTGCGCCACCAATTCTTCCGGCTCAAAGGGCTTGACCATGTAAACATCTGCCCCTGTGGTCAGGCCGCGCACCCGGTCTGCCGTTTGCCCACGCGCCGACAGAAAAATCACAGGTATCCAGTCCGTAGCACTGTTGGAGCGAATGGTTTCCACAAAGGTGTAGCCATCCATCTCCGGCATCATCACATCGCAGATGATCAGGTCTGGAGTGAAATGGCGCATCGCTTCCAACCCCTCCAGACCGTTGCTTGCCGCCACCACCTCATAACCGCGAAACTCTAGGTAGTCCTTGGCCAGCAGGATTAAGTTCGGATCGTCGTCGATGAGCAACAGTCGCTTCGGGTTGTCCACGGTTTACCTTTTGAGCGCTAAGCTAAAAAGTTTTAGGTGAAGAAATACGGAATCTCCTGTTTCCGTGACTTTCACTGTAGGTTTCACTGTAGGGAAACGACTCTTGAGTACCACCCTTTTGCTTGCTCAATTGGGGAGCAGCCTATGGTAACTGTGCCCTACCCCTAGTCTCTAGGATATCACACATGGAAGAAGTGGAAGTATCCACTTGCGAAATGCTGGCAACAGTATCTCTACGGAATTTAGGGACTCCAGTTGGTAACCTCATCCCAGGAACTTGGCAGAGCTGGCCTCTGCTCTGAAATCGCAGTGCCCAACACATAACCGCAATCTACCCAAAAATTTGTATCTCGTGTGTCTATATATCACATACCTATATGCTTAAGTACCGATATATCTAACATCTGCTATCTATTCAAGTGCCCGTACGTCTTCTGGCTGGGGTTTCCAGGTAGGCAGGCGGGCAGAGCTGATGGAGAATGGAAGAAAGCCTGCGCTTTAACGACAGCCGACATGGGGAGAACGGGTGGAAAAGGGCACACTGGTGGAGTTTCGTTACAATAACGACCGTGTGTTGGCAGTGGTTCAGGGCACTGAGGGCAAGAAGAACCTACTGCTGGGGGTGCCTTCTGGGCAGGTTCATAGTGTTCACCCTCGCCAGATTACCTTTGCTTTGAACGGGGGATCCAGCTTCACGGCTTCCGACATTCCCGGCTTTTGGCAGGCGGTGCAAGCAAAGTTGGATCCCGAAAGCTTGGCGCTGGCCTGGGAACTGGTGCAGGAGGAGCGGCGGTCTCTGAGCTTGGCCGAAATGGCTCAGCTGTTGTTTTCTGATGATTCTCCGGTCTCTACCTATGCCGCCTATCGCCTCTTGAGCGAGGATCGCACCTACTTCAAGCAAAAGGGGGAAAGCTACGAACCCCGCACTCCGGCTCAGGTGAAGGAGATCCTCCATCAAATGGCCGTCGCCCAACAACGGCAGCAGGAACAAGCAGAGTTTGAGGCCCACCTGCGGGAGGCTCTGGCTCATCCCGGCCAAGGGTATCCCTGGACTCCTGCCGAGCGGGCCCGCCTGGAGGTGCTGGAACGCCTGGCCTTACAGGGAGCGGCGGCAGCCATTCGCAGCCACGAGGATCTCTCTTCCAATCTCAACCTGTCGGATCGGGAACGGGCCTCGCAACTGCTGGAGCTGATGGGGTTTCCTGACACTCCGCAGGGGGCTTTTGAAGCTTTGGTGGCTCTGGGGCTGTGGAGCCGCCACGAGAACCTGGCCCTGCGCCTCACCGGGATCCCAACCCAGTTCCCGAAGGCGGTGGAGCGATACACCCAAGCCCTGCTCAGCCAGCCTCCCTCTTTCTGGGATCCCCACCTGCGGCGGGATCTCACCCACCTCCACACCTACACCATCGATGATGCCAGCACCCGCGACATTGACGATGCCCTCAGCGTCGAGTTCTGGTCGGATGACGCGGTGAAGCTCTGGATCCACATCGCTGATCCCAGTTGTTGGGTGCAGTGGGGGGATCCCCTTGATTTGGAAGCCCGCAAGCGTGGCACCAGCGTCTATTTGCCGGAGCGGGTGATCCCGATGTTCCCGCCGGAGCTGTCCACCGGCCCGATGAGCTTGGTGCAGGGAGAGGTGCGGCCTGCCCTTAGCTTTGGCATTCTACTGGGATCCGACGGCCAGATCCGGGATTCCGAAATTTGCCTCAGCCAGATCAAAGTCACCTACCGCCTCACCTACGAAGATGCCGATGAAATGTTGGAGTTGGGGGCAGAGGCCCAACTGACGGCTATTGCCCGGGCGGCCCAGTGGCGTTATGGGTGGCGCATGGCTCAGGGGGCCATTCAGATCGGCCTGCCGGAGCAAGATATCAAGGTCATCGACGAGATCCCCCACCTCCGGGTAATCGAGGATACTCCTGCGCGGCAGATGGTGGCAGAAATGATGGTGCTCACCGGCGAGGTGGCGGCCCGCTTCGCCAGCCAAAATGGGATCCCGGTGCCCTATCGTCTGCAGCCGGCTCCCGACTTACCTCCTCCCGAAGTGCTGGATAGGTATCCCCAGGGGCCAGTTCGGTCTTTTGCCATCATGCGCTGTCTATCGCGGGCGGAAGTAGCCACCCAGCCGGGGCGACATACAGGGCTGGGGCTTGAGGCCTACTGTCAGGTTACCTCCCCGATTCGGCGCTACCTGGATTTGGTGGCCCACTACCAGATCAAGGCCTTTTTGCGCGGGGATCCCTTGCCGTTGACGGAGGCGGATGTGCAGCAGTTGCTGGTGGGGATTGAGCCGGGCACCGCTGAGGCCAACCAGGTGGAGCGGAAATCCAAGCGCTATTGGAGCATCGAATACCTGCGGCTGCGACCGGGGCAAACTTGGCGGGCCTTGGTCTTGGGCTACCTGCGCGAGCAGGAAAACTTGGTGTTGGCCATGCTGGATGAGATTGCCTTTCGGGTGCCGGTGCGCCTAGAACGCCAGATTCCTCTGGGGGCTTGGATCGAGTTGGAAGTTGTGCAGGCGGATCCCCGTGCGGACGTAATTGAGCTGCGCGAGGTGGGACGAGAGGCGGCCATGGGCGGATAGATGCACCTTAACCTGCTGCTCACCCAATCTGCGCGGATAGCTGATACAACAGAGGGGGAAGTCTCAAAAGTCTGGATCGTGAATTTTCTTTAGGGGGGATCCCATGACTGCACGACCTTCCGGCCCACCTCCAATCGTTTACATTCTTTTGTTCGCGATACTGGGAGGCGGCGGCTGGTATGCCTATCGTTCCGGCCTGTTGGACTCATTCCTGAATAGAGAGAACACGCCTCCTATCCCCAGCCAGATTCCAGCTGCCCGGCCCCAAGCCCCAACAGCGCCCAACCCCCCTCAGGCCCAGGTACCCAACCCGCCTGCCAACGCCGTTAATCTGGATACTTCTCTGCCCAACCCAGCAGTGCTCCAGATGGATGGCAGCGTCACGATGATCCGGATCGTCTTGGCCCTGAAGGGAGGCTACACCCAGCGCAACCCCGGCATTCCCCTCACCTATGGGATCCCGGATGGCAAGCCCAATGGATCCAATGCCGGCCTGAAGGCCCTGATGGAAGGTCGCATCCAGATGGCCGCTAGCTCCCGCCCCCTCAATGCCAGCGAAGTGCAGGCGGGTCTACAGGCGATCCCGGTTGCCAAAGATGCCCTGGCGGTGGCGGTGGGGGTGAACAACCCCTACAAAGGAGGACTGACGCTGCAGCAATTGGCCGATATCTTCCAGGGTCGGATCACCAATTGGAGCCAGGTGGGCGGCCCGGATCGGCGGATTCGGGTCCTCAATCGCGCCCCCCAGAGCGGCACCTACAGCGTTTTCCAAGAACTCGTGTTGTTGGGGCTGCCCTTCGCTCCCGATAACCCTCCCTACTTCACCACCGCCACAGAAGATGTCACCACCCCGCTGCTGCGGGCTTTGGGAGAAGATGGCATCACCTACAGCACTGTCGATCAGGTGCAAAACCAGCAAACGGTGCGGATTGTGCCCATCGACGGCCAGATGCCCACCCGTGAGGCCATCCAGAGGGGCAGCTACCCCTTGGCGCGGAATGTGTTTTTGGTGGCACCTCAGAGGACTAGCCCTGTGGTGGCCGATTTCATCAACTACGCGCTCTCGGATCAAGGCCAGCAAATCATTGGCCGCACTGAGTTCATCCCCCTCCGATAGCAACCCAAAAATAGCATCTGAGATAGCCGCCGACAGCACCCGACAGCAAGCGCAGCGATATCTCTGGGCTTTTCCAGAAGACGCCTTCCACCTGCTCCTATTCAAGGCACTTAGTCGTTTCAGGTTAGAGTGAGGCGCCTGAGCTATTGAGAAAAGCCTTTGGCCGCGTGCGTTCAACGTTTTAGGGGTGGGTGCAGCGTCCTAGTTTGAATCCAAGTGACCCTAGATGTTAGAGAGGGGGCCCTAATTTTCACCAAAGTTCAATTTTTCAATTCTCTCGGCGCACAGCACTCTCATGCCACTTGCCCAACACCCGGTCGGATAGAGCACTCAAGGAAATAAAGATCAGGATCCCCAAGCCGGTGACCAAGATCAAGGCCGCAAACATGCGGGGCACCTGCAGGTTGAAGCTGGAGATCAAGATCTGGTAGGCGATCCCGGCCCGCTGCCCGCCAGTACCAGCGACAAACTCCGCCACCACCGCCCCAATCAAAGAGAGGCCACCGCTGATGCGCAGGCCCCCCATGAAATAGGGCATGGCACTGGGTAGCCGCAAGTAGATCAACGTTTGCCAGCGGTTGGCCTTGTACAGTTGGAACAGGTTGAGCAGGTTGTGATCGACGCTGTTCAGCCCCAGAGTGGTGTTGGAAAGAATCGGGAAAAAAGCCACAATCCAGGCGCACACCACCATCGCGGCAAAGGTGTTGTTGCGCAGCCAAATGATGATCAGCGGGGCGATGGAGACAATGGGCATCGTCTGTAAAATCACCGCATAGGGGAAAAAGCTGCGCTCAATCCACTTGCTCTGGGTGAACACAATCGCGACCAAAAGCCCCGACACTGTGGCAGCCAAAAAGGCCACCACCGTAATTTGCACAGTGATCAACAGGGAAGGAAAAAGCGTTCCCCAGTCGCGGATGAGGGTTTGCACCACCAAAATCGGCCCCGGCAAGAGGTAGTGGGGCACTCCCGTTACCCGCACCGCCACTTCCCAGCCCACCAAGAAGAGGATCCCGACGATAAGGGGGGCAATCACTTCCAGGTTGAACCAACGGCCCAGATTCAACCCCTTTGCAGGCACCCCTGAGCCGGCACTCGGTATGTCTGCCTCATCCGTGGGTTGGGATCCGAGTTTTTCTCCAACTGCGCCGGTCAGCTTGGGCAGAGACCAATCTGGCCAATGGAGAGGCCAGCTCTCCCCCAAGCCAACAAGGGATCCCAGCCAACGGCGCCATGGGTCGAGAAGGTGGACAAACGGGTCGAACATATCGTGAAGTTGAGATACGCAATAGAGAGTCAAGGGAGCACTGTCAAGCAAGGGATCCCGTCAGCGCAAACATCCGGCAGAGAGGGGGCGCAAATAAGGATCCTGAGCTGAGCCGTGCATAGCTTCCTGCAGACGGGCCGACACTTCACGGCAGTAGTTGTTGTAAAGGGAAGAGGTGCGAAAGTCTTCCGAGCGAGGGTAGGGTGCATCAATGGGAATATCGGCTACCACCCGCCCTGGGCGAGCCGCCATCACCACCACGCGGTTGGACAGGTAGACAGCCTCGTAAATGTTGTGGGTAACGAAGAGCACCGTCCAGCGCTTTTCTTGCCACAGCTCCAACAGATCGCTGTTCAACTTGCTGCGGGTGATTTCATCCAAAGCGCCGAAGGGCTCGTCCATCAGCAACACTTGGGGCTTGGTTACCAGGGCGCGAGCAATGGAAACCCGCATGCGCATGCCGCCCGATAGCTCGCGGGGAAAACTGCGCTCAAACCCCTGCAGGCCCACCCGTTGTAGAGCTTCCAAGACATCTCGATCGGCTTTTGGCTTGGGCTCACCTGCCAACTTCAAGGGCAGACGCACATTGTCCATCACCGTTGCCCAAGGCATGAGAGCCGGCTCCTGAAACACAAAGGCCAACTTGGGCTCCCCCTGGGGGGCGTTCTTCTCAAAACTTTGCCCCCATTCGATAGAGCCTGTGGTCAGATGCCCCAGACCCGCCACCAACCGCAGCACCGTGCTTTTCCCACAGCCGGATGGCCCCACCAAGCTGACAAACTGCCCTTCTTGGATGGTCATATTCATGTCCTGCAAAGCCACCGTGCCATTGGAATAGACCTTGCTGACATGGTTGAGGGTGATGACAGGGGCAGGCATGGCTGGCAGTTCCCAGAGCAGAGGATAGAAGAGTATCCTTCCCAATCTAAAAAGGGGAAAAGATGGGTGATAGAAAGCGCACACTTTCAAAATACCCCTCTCTGCTGCCTCTGCTTGGTAGGCATAACTACAACTCTTGCCCTCAGAACCGGTTCTTAGAGAGTTTTTCACCGAAAGCTTGCGATAGTCCAAATCCGGGCAGCCAGCCGGTATGATATTGCCGACCACCCCCTGGCCAAGGAACACATGGGATCCCAATTTAGACCGGTTGAAGGCGCCGTTACTGCCCCGCAAGGGTTTCGAGCTGCTGGAGTGGCCGCTGGTCTAAAGCCCTCAGGAGCTGCGGATCTGGCCTTGATCGTTTCCGAGTGCGATGCGGTTGGGGCAGGCGTTTTCACCACCAATCAGGTCAAAGCAGCCTGTGTCACCTACAACCAAGGGATCCTTTCCCAGCAGCAGCCGGTGCGGGCCATTCTCTGCAATGCCGGGCAAGCCAATGCCTGTACCGGCGAAGAAGGGGAGCGCAACAATGCCCAACTGGCCCTCTGGGTGGCAGAACGGTTGGGGATCCCGGCCCATCAGGTGCTCACGGCCTCCACAGGGGTCATCGGGCGACAACTGGAAATGCCGAAAATCCAAGCAGCCCTGCCTGGCCTTATCGACAGCCTCTCTCCAGAGGGGGGGGAGAGCGCCGCCCGCGCCATCATCACCACCGACTTGGTGACCAAAAGCGTTGCCCTGCAAGCTGAGATCGACGGGTACACCGTCAGGGTCGGGGGCATTGCCAAGGGATCCGGCATGATCCACCCCAACTTGGCCACGATGCTGGCTTTTTTAACCTGTGACGCGGCTGTGGATCCCCGCCTGTGGCAGCAGATCCTCAAGCAAGCTGCCGACCTCAGCTTTAACCAAATCACGGTGGATGGGGATACCAGCACCAACGACATGCTCTTGGCTCTGGCCAACGGCCAAAGTGGGATCCCAACCCTGCAAGCCGGCACAGAAGCTGCCCAGACTTTGGCGGAGATGGTCAACCAAGTTTGCATTCATCTGGCTAAGGCCATTGCCCGCGATGGGGAAGGAGCTACCAAGCTGCTGGAAATTCGGGTGTGTGGGGCTGTGGATGATGGGGCAGCCCGGCATATGGCCCGTGTGATCGCCAGCTCTCCCTTGGTGAAGGCGGCAGCTTTTGGCAACGATCCCAACTGGGGACGGGTGGCAGCCGCCGCCGGACGGGCCGGGATCCCTTTTGACAGCCGCCGGTTGGATATTCGTCTGGGGGATTTTCTGCTCATGCAGGCGGGAATGCCCCTGGCTTTCGATCGCAAGGCAGCCTCTGAGTACTTGAAAGGGAATCCGGTGACCTTTACCGTGGATCTCCATCAGGGATCCGGCCAGGGCGTGGCCTGGGGCTGCGATCTCAGCTACGATTACGTGCGCATCAACGCCGAATACACCACCTAACGGGGGATCCCAACCATGACCACCGAATCGAACGCAAATAACGGCTTTTCTACCGAAGCCCAAGCGGCTCTGGCCAAGGAAGCGAGGCTTTCCCTATCCGGTTGGCAGCAAGAGGTGAGTCGAGGCTTAGAGTTTGGCCTCGAGGCAGCAGCCAGCATCGGCGATCGCTCCATCCCCACCTTTTCCCGTGGCGAATTGCCCCATTATGCCGGCATCAACACCTTCCTCAAGGCTCCCTACCTGGAGGATGTGCGCAAAGTTGGGGAGTACGATGTGGCAGTGGTGGGTGTACCCCACGATTCCGGCACCACCTATCGGCCCGGCACTCGCTTTGGCCCACAGGGGATCCGGCGCATTTCCGCTCTGTACACCCCCTACAACTTTGAGTTTGGCGTCGATCTGCGAGAGCAGATCACCCTCTGCGATGTCGGCGATATTTTTACGATCCCGGCCAACAACGAAAAATCCTTCGACCAAATCTCCAAAGGGGTAGCTCACATTTTCGGGTCTGGCGCCTTTCCCGTCATCCTGGGCGGGGATCATTCGATTGGCTTTCCCACGGTGCGGGGGATCTGTCGCCACTTGGGGGACAAGAAGATGGGCATCATCCACTTCGACCGCCATGTGGACACCCAAGAAACCGACTTGGATGAGCGCATGCACACCTGTCCTTGGTTTCATGCCACCAACATCCGCAACGCACCGGCCCATAACCTGGTGCAACTGGGCATTGGCGGCTGGCAAGTGCCACGGCAAGGGGTGAAAGTGTGCCGGGAGCGGGCCACCCATATCCTCACCGTTACCGACATCACCGAAATGGGCTTGGATGCAGCCGCCGATTTCGCCCTCGAAAAAGCTCTAGACGGCACCGATTGTGTGTACATCAGCTTCGATATCGACTGCATCGATGCCGGCTTTGTGCCGGGTACAGGCTGGCCGGAGCCCGGTGGGCTGCTGCCGCGGGAAGCGCTCTACTTGCTCAAGCGCATTGTGCGGGAAGCGCCGATCTGCGGCCTAGAGGTGGTGGAAGTCTCTCCCCCCTACGACATCAGCGATATCACAGCCCTGATGGCCACCCGAGTCATTTGCGATACGCTGGCGCATTTGGTGGTATCTGGGCAACTGCCGCGCCGAGAAAAGCCCGCCTACATCCACCCGGAGGCGACGCCAGAAATGGTCGGCGACTGGAGGTGAGAGATGCACGAGACCGACATGACCCGCGCCTTGATCCAAACACTACGCGACTGGTGGCAAAGTCAGCCAGGACAGCCTCAGATTGCTCGGGTGCACCTGGTGGTGGGACAGTTTACCTGTGTAGAGCCGGCCAGCCTAACTTTTGCCTATGCCGCACAAACCCAGGGTACTTTCCTACAGGGATCCCAGTTGGTCATCCGGGAAACGCCGCTCATTGCCTATTGCCAGCCCTGTAGCCAAGAGTACAAGCCAGAGATAGGCCGGCGCTATGCTTGCCCCAACTGCGGATCCCCGATGGAGGAGATTCGCTCGGGCCGAGAGCTGAAGATCGACTACATCGAATGTCTGACTGACTCCGCCCCACCGGCGCGACCAGAGGTCGCCTAAGCCGATCCAAAGCTAAGCCCCAGAAGGACAGCCGCTCCCAAGCTGAGGATGAACATCAAGCTGGCAGGCATCAACTTTCGGGTTTTGCGGTAGCGCAGGGCAAATAGGATAGACCCCAGCACCGCCGTCCCCAAGCCCAGCCCCCAGTGGGGATCCACCCCCAGCAGCCCATAGCTGACTCCGCTGAGTGCGGCCCCAACCAGCCGCAGAGAGCAAAGAGCAGAGAGGAAAGAGGAGAGATTTCTTCCTCTCACTCCTCTCTTCTCACTTCTCACTCCTCGCTCCTCGGTACTCAATTCGAGACCTAGTACGTGCCCTCAAGAAGGACAAGGTAAGAATTAGAGACGCATAGACCGTTACCGGGAAAACCGTTTCTTTCCTGTCGCTCTCAATAAGATAAAAAGTCTGACTCCAATCCAATTGACCCCAGTCCAAGAAAGAGCGAGGATGCCAACCATGAGTACGACTGCAACTGCCACCACCGTTGTCCGGGTGCCGATTGTGGATGCCACCCCGGAAAATGTGCAACCCTTCGGCCAACTTTTGGGGGACGATGTGACCAATCCTGGCCTGGGGATCCCCTTTTATCAGGAGCGTGTCCTGGAAGGACAAAACATCGACTTTCAGTACACCGGTAGAGCTGTTATCCGTACCGCCAAGATCCTGCCCGGCTATCCACCTGTGCTCTGGCTAGAGCGCCACATGCGTATGACCCAGTTGTTCGTCGGTCTGGGGCAAGAGCCGTTCATCATGGTGATGGCTCCTCCCAACCATCCCCAAGAAGCTCCCGATCTCGACAAAGTACAAGCCCTGCGATTCCCTGCCGGGCATGGGCTGCTGCTGCACCTCGGCACGTGGCACGATTTCCCCATTGCCTGCGAGCGCCCCGCTGTGGTGCTAACCGCCAACTCTGAGGAAGTGGTGGAAGCCCTGGCCAGCATGAAAGGTGCCCAGGAAATGAATCAGGGGGATGTATTCAAAATTTCCCTCCCCCAACGGCTGAAAGCGGAGATCCACCTGGAGTTGGTCTGAACGCAAACCTGGATCCCGGGTCTCCACAGAATGCCAAAGCCTCAGTTCTAGAAGCGGCCCTCTATCAGCCTTTGGCCAGATAGGGGACTCGTCGCCTTATTGGGGTCGGCCTCTTGTACCGAAACCACCCTTTGGGCTCTTTCTCCCTTGCAAGGGACAGCGCTCTGCAACAGATTCTGGTAGTGGTTTATTTCTCCAAAAAGGTGCCCCGGCAGCATCCCATTTTGACTACAGGAGGCCGGTATTCCCGGATACTTGAAAAGCAAGGCGCGATGTTCATTTTGGGCAATCACGAATGTCGTTACAGCCCTTTCGCGAGTTTACTCCCTCCGCATCTGGGTTCCCGGCCCACTTGGGTAAGGGGCTCTGGCAGCGGATCTTGTGCAGGTGACCGGCGGAAGGGCTGCTATCGCGGGCCATCTCGGCAGCAGCTTGACCCATCCAAACTTTGTCTAAGTATTCGAGAACACCTATCCACCCAGCGAAGAGCTTTGAGACAAGTTCAGAGAGAAATGCCCCTGCGCAAGGGAGGATTCACAAGCAAAGTGCGAGACAGAAGGCTACCTACGACTCTGCCAATGGGACTCTCTAGGAGAGGCGTATCCAACCGGAAGATTCACAAACGTCTGCAGCGTTGGCATCTGAAGAGAGTTGCCTTATATTAAATCAGCTAGCATGTTCGATATTTGCCAGAATTTAAGTTATCGTGAGAGCTGACATGCCATCCAATTGGTCAGACATCCATCCTCCCAATCCTGGGCAAGGGCTCGATCAAACTCAGTCAACGCCTTCCCATTGGAATGAGGGCTACAGGGGAGAAGGCTCTCACGCCGAGTATGAGAGGAACGGATCTCAGACCAGAGCGGCGGATCGTCCAGAGGAGATCATGCCGAGCAATGCCGCAAAGATTAAGGTTGTAGGCGTGGGGGGTGGGGGTGGCAACGCGGTCAGTCGGATGGCGGCCAGTAACCTCGTGGGCGTTGAGTTTTGGAGCGTCAATACCGATGCGCAGGCCCTTGCCCAGTCCTCGACGGTGAACCGCTTGCAAATTGGGCAGAAGTTGACTCGAGGCTTGGGTGCAGGCGGTAACCCGGCTATTGGCCAGAAAGCGGCAGAAGAATCCAGCGAAGAAATAGCAGCAGCCATCAAAGGAGCAGATCTGGTCTTCATTGCCGCCGGCATGGGGGGAGGCACGGGCACGGGTGGAGCACCCATCATTGCCCAAATTGCCAAAGCCAGCGGTGCCCTGACGGTGGGAGTGGTGACACGGCCCTTTTCCTTTGAGGGCAAGCGCCGCAGCAAGCAGGCCGAGGAAGGGATCCAAGCGCTGCAAGAGGCAGTCGATACCCTGATTGTGATTCCCAACGACAAGTTGCTTTCGGTGATCTCCGAGCAAACCCCTGTCCAAGAGGCTTTTCGCGTTGCGGATGATGTGCTGCGTCAGGGGGTGCAGGGCATCTCGGATATCATTCTCATCCCCGGCATGATCAACGTGGATTTTGCCGATGTGCGCAGCGTGATGGCCGATGCCGGTTCTGCCTTGATGGGGATTGGCATGGGATCCGGCAAATCTCGCGCCCGCGAGGCTGCCATTACCGCTGTATCTTCGCCGCTTTTGGAAACCTCCATCGAAGGGGCCAAAGGTGTCCTCTTCAACATTACCGGTGGGCCGGATTTGTCCTTGCATGAAGTCACAGTGGCTGCCGAGATCATCGCCGAAGCTGTGGATCCCGAGGCCAACATCATCTTCGGCACCGTCCAAGACGAGCGCATGCAGGGGGAAGTGCGCATCACCGTTATTGCCACCGGTTTCCATGAGAAAGCCCGTGCGGCTGCCATCCCTGCTGCAACCAAAGTTTCTGCCTCCAACAAGTCAGGGGTTCGTAAGCCCACCCCCACGAGCCCTGAGCTGCCGCCTCGACAGCCCCCGGAGCCTGAGCCTCCGATGTCGGGTGGCTTGGATATTCCCGAGTTTTTGCGCCGCCGGCGGCCCCCTTCGTAGAGTAGAGTGAAGGAATGCCGGTATCTTGGTGCCGGTTGTCAAGGGTGGGGAGTGCTTCGGGGTTAAGCCATGAACATTGTTGTCTTGGCGGGGGGTCGTTCGGCAGAACGTCAAGTTTCTTGGGTAACGGGTAAAGCCTGCAAGCGAGCTTTGGAGGATTTGGGCCACCGGGTGAAGGTGATCGACCCAGAGGAGGATCTGCCGCTGCGCCTTTGGCAGGAACGGCAAGCCGGCTGCGATTTCGTTTGGATTGCCCTGCATGGCCCCGGCGGCGAGGATGGGGTGGTACAGGGGATGCTGGACTGGCTGGGCCTGCCTTACCAAGGATCCGGGCCGCTGGCCAGTGCCCTTGCCATGGATAAGCTGGTCTCCAAGCAGATCTTTCGCGCCGCAGGGATCCCTACCCCCGATTGGCGGGTTTGGGATGACCAAAACCCCCTCGCTTGGGCCGACTGTGCGGCAGAGTTGGGATCCCCACTGGTGGTTAAGCCCAGCAACAACGGCTCGACGGTGGGCATCAGCATTGTCCGGGATGAGCAGTCATTGGCTCAGGGGCTGGAGTTGGCCCGCTCGGTCTCGTCGCGGGTTTTTCTGGAGCGCTATGTTCCCGGCAAGGAGATCACCCTCTCGATCTTGTCCGGCCAAGTTCTTCCGGCCATCGAGATCATCCCTGCCCAAGGCGACTTCTACGACTACGAAGCCAAGTACGCGCCCGGTGGCTCGCGGCATCTGATCCCCTGTTCCCTCAGCCCGGCAGGATTGGCCCGCTGTGAGGCGGCAGGTCTGAAGGCCTATCGGGTGTTGGGGTGCGAAGGCTTGGCGCGGGTGGATCTGCGGGTGGATCCCGAGGAAAATCCTTGGGTGTTGGAGGTGAATACACTGCCCGGCATGACCCCCACTTCCCTCTGTCCTGATGCGGCGGCAGCTCTGGGGTGGACGTTCACCGAGTTGGTGGAGCGAATGCTGCAGGATGCCCTGCGAAAGGCAAACCTGACCGGATCCCGGCGTTCTCAAAGTCCATCGGCGACCCTCGGCAACGCTCCCTGAGGCTTTTCCTAAGACAAGAGCCTCTACCCCAGGTTTTTGCTCTCTCAGAGAAGGGCAACCAGCAAAAGAACTACCCCAGCTCCAACAATCAGTACAGCTCCCCCCAGCCACACCCAGGAGATGCGGGACCTGCTGCCTATGTCGGTTTTCCCGACAGGATTCTCCGGCGCAGGTTCAGGCTTTGAGTTGACCGAATCCGGGGCAACAACTGTCAGATCCTGCAGTAGGCGATCGCCTTTTTTTTCCAACAGAACTGTGGTTTCTTCTGAGGCCAGCAGCGGGTTCAACAAGGGGGCCGTTTGCTCCCACTCGTATTCGGAATGTCCCGACTCACGCCCGTACACCGTGACCTGCTCCAAGCCGGGCAAGCCCAACACTCTGAGCTCCGCCTGCACCCGTTCCATGAGATGGGGGTAGTCCACTCGGGCCGAGGAGGATCGATTCAGAAGAACATGCAGATGACCTTGGCGGCGTTTGACCGCGATTTTGACCGGGGCAGCCAACCGAGCCTGCAACGCTCGGGCAATCTCAGCTTCGGTCATGGGGCAACATCCAAGGCATGCGGGTTAATTCTAATACAATCCTAGGGCAACGATGCAGAGGGTTACGGGGCCTCGGGGTAGAATGGGATGCGCGTTGGCGAAGAAAAGCAGAGCGTTCATCTTTTTCTCTCGCCGGATCCCTAGCCGGAAGTTCTATGCAGGAAAAAACCATTGTCCGCGATTATTTCAACTCCGTTGGCTTCGAGCGCTGGCGGCGCATTTATGGTGAAGAAGAAGTCAATTTCGTCCAAAAAGACATCCGCCTTGGCCATGCCCGCACGGTAGAGACGGTGTTGCAGTGGTTGGGGGATCCCTCGGGTTTACGCATTTGTGATGCCGGATGCGGGGTGGGCAGCCTCAGTTTGCCCTTGGCCGCCAGGGGGGCACAGGTGTTCGCCAGCGACATCTCGGAACAAATGGTGAGCGAAGCGCGCCGCCGCCAGCAAATGGAGCTGGGATCCACAGACAACCCCCAATTTTGGGTCTCGGATCTGGAGGAATTGACAGGGGAATACGATGTCGTCATCTGCCTTGATGTGATGATCCACTACCCCGAAGCCGATGCCCTCCGCATGTTAAAACACCTGACCTGCCTGGCCCAGTCCCGCCTGATCTTCAGTTTCGCTCCCAAAACCCCCTGGCTGACGCTGCTGAAGAAAGTGGGAGAGTTCTTCCCCGGCCCCAGCAAAACCACCCGCGCCTATCAACACCGAGAGGCGATCTTGGTGAGCCAATTAACCGAATGGGGCTGGAAAGTGCAGCAGCGACAAACCATTCGCAGCCGCTTCTACTTTGCTTGGCTGCTCGATCTGGTTCGCTGAACCTGCCGCCCACTGGATACCTTCTGTCGGAATGTTCGCCTGAGGTGGTGATCTCCCAGATTTCCAGACGCCAGGAAGCGATCTCGAGCCAGCAGTATGGCCATGCTGGTTTGCCTCAGCCCAAGGGGTCAGCCGAGGTTATCCAGTTGCTCCAGCAAATCGGGATCCGCCAACTTTTGTAGGGCAAGCCGCGCGTCATCCCGCACCCCCCAATCGGGATCGCGACTGGCGCTGGTCAGCAATTGCCTTGTTAGCATCGTGTAAACAATGGGATCCTCGAGAGCCAGTTTCACCTGTTGCCCCAGGATCCCTAAGCTCCAGGCACAGTTGCCGCGTACCGCTGCGATTGGATCTTGAGCCAAGCCCCGGCAGAGAGCTGCGACCGCCTCATGCAATGCCGGGCCAGGCAACGCCTGCGCCTGGGCCAGTTGTCCGAGGGCACTGGCAGCCCACAATCGCACTGCCGCGATATCCCCGGCCAACACTTCCAGCAACACCGGGTACGCCCGCGGATCCTTGGCATTGCCCAACGCCCACACCAAGCCTTTGCGCACATAGCCGTTCCAATCCCAGCGCAAGCCCTCGATCAGCACCTCCACCTCAGCGGGATCCGGATTCCGACCTAGGGCATAGGCTGCTCCCACCCGCACCAACGGGCAGGGATCCCGGACTAGGGCCAGCAGGGGTTTAACGGCGCGGGGTTCTTCGATCTCACAGAAGGCGCGGGCCGCCTGCATCCGCAAATAGGGATCCGGATCCTGCAACTGCTGCAGCATCAGCTCCACATCCACCTCCGGCGGTGAGTGAGGTGGCAGCTCGTCTAGGGGCTCAAGGGGGGAAAAAGCGTCTTCTTGCATGAAAGGGTGCCCAGGTGTTGGCGGAGGGGGCGAGCGCAAAACTTGCCCTTCCCCACGACAAAAGCCAGAGCCACAACAACCAAACCAGCAGCAGAGTTGCTGCCCATCATAAACTGCCGGGATCCTCCATCTGATCTGCTCTTTCCGGTTGGGATCCCGGAACCCTGAGCAAGTCCGCTCCTTCCAACACCCGCGCCGAGCGGATCACATCTCCCACCTGGATGCGCTCCACCCACTCCATCCCCTCGGTGACGTAGCCGAACACGGCATAGCGCCCGTCCAAAATCGGCAGAGCAGCGAGGGTGATGTAAAACTGGGAAGAGGCTGAGTCAAGTGGGCTAGAACGGGCCATGGCCACCGCCCCCAAACGATGGGGCAAGAGCAACTTACTCAGAGCAGCGGGATCCTGGATCAAGGTGTTGTAGCGGGGGTAGGGTTCCCCACGCAACCGAATTTCTAGGGGGATGGTGCGCAGGCGGTTGCTCCCCGGCTCTGTTGCACCCCCTGTACCGTCACCACGGGGATCCCCACCCTGCACCACAAAAGGCTGCGGATCCTTTTCCACCCGATGGAAGGTGAGGCCATTGTAAAAGCCCCGCTGAACCAAATCCACGAACTGGCCGCCGGTCAGGGGTGCCGCTTCCCCGTGGATCGCCAAGATCACCTTGCCTACCCCCTCAGCAGTTTGCACCTCCATCTCCACCACTGCCTTCCCTTGCAGTTGCGGGCGGCTAGCATAGGCCGCCGGGATCCCAGAGGGGGATTCTGACAAGGGGGGTGTGCTGCGACAAGCGGACAGGCCAAGACAGAGGTACGCCAAAACCAAGCCCGCTCTCACTCTGCAGCGGTTTATTCGCCCCGGCTTGGCGAATTTCATCTGCCCCTTCTCCTTCAATCCAATCTCCCACCCTCCAGGCGCTGCTCAACCCAGCAGGGATCCCTATCCAGGTGATTCAGATCCGCTGCGACAGCCCCAACTGCAAGGTGACGCTTTGAGCACCATTGCTCACCCTCACACCGTAGGGGCTGATGGAGGTAACCCGCCACTCTGCTTTTACCGCATGGCCAACAGCCACCTGCCGCACCACGTTGTCGATCAAGATCAGAGCCTTGGGGGCACCTGGATCGTGGATCAATCCCACCAGCTTCATCTGCGGCACAGGCTGGGGTGGGATCCATGCCGGCAGCGGAGGAGCAGGTGCCCTGGGGGGAGAAGGAGCACCGACCCCTCTTGAAGCAAGAGGAGCGGCAACAGTCGGCGGCTTTGCCGGTTCGACCAAGACAGCCTTTGCAGAATCCTCAGGTGGAGCTTTGGGGTTTTCATCCACATCAGCAGCAGTGGGAAGCAAGGGCTCCTGGTGAGCATCGGAATGGGAAGAATTGGGTGCCTCAGCCAAGGGATCCCGCTCAGGCTGTGAAAAAACCACTGCCCGCGGGCGCAGGGTTATCCAAAAGGCCAGCCCTGCCACCAAAGTAGCGGCCAAAGCCATACCCAGCAGTAGCCCCCCGGCAGCAGAGAAGCGCCGGGAAAGCAGCGGGGGCCTTGTGCCGAGGTAGGGATATTCTCCGGCTTCTGACAGCCCCTCTTCCAAGCTGTTCTCCAGCTCCTCGAACAGCTCATCCAACAGAAAACTTGCCTGGTTTACTTGGCCAGACCATGCCCAAGGGGAACGGCGGCCCCTGCTTGCTGAAGCATCCAACCCGGACATACAACCTCCCTAGCCTGAACGGCGGGGATCCCAAGGCGTTGAGACACTCAGCCAACAGTTGCCGTCCATCGCCCAAAGGCTCTCAGAGGAGCCGCATTTCTGGGTACTCGGTCAACAGCGCCTCTGCCGACAGGGTGTCTCCCTCCAACTGCGGCGTCCACAGCACTTCGATGGCTACAATCCGCTCCGCCGGAATCGAAGCCAACTGCACTAGGCACTGCCGCAGATCCGCCGTGGAGTTAACTACAGGTAGTGTACCCAAGTTGCCACGATACGCAACCAGCAGAGTGACCACCAGATACTCGCCGATATCCGGGATCCCGGCAGCAGACCGCTGCAGCGCCGCTTGGGAAACCTGTTGGATTTGGTTGTTGCGGTTGCTGAGGCTTTCGATGCTGAACTTGCTGCGCTCTTGCAAGGAGGCTTGGTAGAACAGGGATTCGGCGCGAGACAAGGGCAGCCTGTCGGCTTGGGCATGGCCATAGGCCCAGTAGTCGCTGTAGCGCATCAAGCCAAGAGTGACCTCTTGCAACAGTTGGCTCAGCCCTTCCGGCGACTGAGTATCCGCTTCCAGAGCCAGGGCGTTCATGTCTTTTTGCAGTTGTCGGGCGCTGGCCAGCAGGCCCACTTTCACCTGCGCAACGGTTACCTGCGGATCGCGAACCCCAATGCTATCGTCCCCTTCTTCGGATCTGATCCCCGAGCGCAGCGTCTGCACCAAAAAGCTACCTGCCCCAACCAAGAGCAGCAGCGTCAGCAGGCCGCCACCCCCCCCTCCCCAGAAAAAGGGCACCAGCAGCGGAAAACCAAAGCCGCCTCCATAGCTGGGGTAGACAGGAGCTGAGTAGTGCGGGCCAATCGAGCGGGGGGCAGAGAACGTCGGAGACCGGAAAGATCCGCCGCCAATGCGACCGCCACTGCGTGCCCAAACAGCGCCTATGGGAGCCAGGGCCAAGGTCAAGGCCAGGGCAATGGCCAGCAGAGGCCGGCAGACGCGACCGATTCGTTTCAGCATGATCACAATGTTTTCGTCCATCACGGGGCTAGTCTTTCTTAATTCTACGCTTTCTCGTTGGCGGGAATAGGGGCGGAAACCGATCCCCCACCCGGCCATCTCACTTGTTCAATTCTTCTGTGTTGATTCTTTGTGTACTGAGCCGGCCAATGACCGTCAACCAATCGAGGCAGAGCCATGCTACGGTCTGGAAGGTTGCCAGGAGGAGGGCAAACAACAGCAATGCAAACTCAGGCTAACGTCCAAGCCGAGGAAAGAGAGCGGGCATCTTCTCCACCCCGTGCCCAGATTCGGCTGTTGGTGGTGGATATCGATGGCACGATTGCCGGGCCTTCCAACCAGGTTTCAGAGCCGGTTCGGGAGGCCATTCAGAAGGCCAAAGCAGCAGGGGTGCGAGTAGCCATCGCTACGGGTCGCATGCATCGTTCTGCCGAGCGGTTCCACTACGCGATTGGGGCCGATATGCCCCTATGCAGCTACCAGGGGGCTTTAATTCGGGATCCCGATAGCCAAAAGACCCTAAAGCACTGGAGTCTGGACTGGCCGCTGGCCGAGGAGTTGTTGCAAGCGTTGCAGGATCAGCCGGTGGGGGTTCACCTCTACATCGATGACCAGCTCTACTTACGGGAGCTGAGCCCTCTCAGTCAGGCCTATGCTGAGCGCTCTCAGGTGCCGTTCCAGATGTTCTCTTCCGCCCAATACGGACGAAGCCCCACCAAGATCCTGGCTGTTTCTGAGGATACCGAGTTCCTGCAGGAATTGCAGGGATCCCTGCGGCGGCGGTATTCCCCTGACCAGCTCTACCTCACCCGTTCAGAGCCGATTTTTCTCGAGGCTACCCATCCGGCGGTGAACAAGGGCAATGCCGTTCGTTTTTTGGCCGAGGAAATGCTGGGGTTGTCGGCGGAGCAGGTGATGGCCATTGGCGATGGCGACAACGACATTGAGATGCTGCGGTATGCGGGGATCGGGGTGGCGATGGGAAATGCCTCGCCAGCTCTCTTGCCCCATGCCGATTGGATTGCCCCTCCTGTGGCAGAAGACGGGGTGGCGGCAGCCATCGAGACCTTCATCCTCAGCTAGGCAGGGATCCCATGCTGGGTCTGGCTTCTTCTCCCTTTCCTGAGGTCACCCTGCGTCCGGCGCAGCAACAGGCGTTGGCCTACCAATCGGGGCCGCTGGGGATCGCCGCCGTTCCGGGGAGCGGCAAGACCTTTATTCTGGAGCTGTTGATCGCCGATTTAATTCTCAATCGGGGGATCCCACCGGAGCGCATCGGGGTGTTCACCTACATGCGTTCGGCGCGGGGCAACTTGATCAGCCGCATCAATCAACGTTTGCAACGGGCGGGGTATCCGGATCGCTTTACCCAGGCCTTTACCCTGCATTCTTTGTCGTTGCGGGTGTTGCGGGAGGCCCCCAGCCGTTGGGAGGAGCTGTCTATTTTGGAGGGATACGAACAGGAGCGGTTGCTCAGCCGCCTGTGCCGCGCTTGGCTCGTCCGCCATACTCAGCTCTGGGAGCCGCTGATCCCCGGCGACAACAACCCGCAAAAGATCGCCCAAAACCGAGCCCAGTTCCGGCGCAGTTTCCAGCAGATGGTGCAGGTGGTCATCAGCAGGGCCAAGAATCTACGCCTGGGGCCAGAAGTGATCCCCGGCGAGGGCTATCTGGGCTGGGCCGCTCCCATCTACGCCGGCTATCAGGCGGAATTGCGTCGCCTGGGCAAGTTAGACTACGACGACCTGGGCTGGCAAGCAGTGGATTTGATCGAGGGCAGCCCGGAGCTGCGGGAGCAGGTGCAAAACTGGTACGACTACCTGTTCGAGGATGAGGCCCAAGACAGTTCCCCCCTGCAGGAAGAGCTGCTGCGGCTGCTCAGCCAACGCACCGGCAACCTGGTGCGGGTGGGGGATCCCAACCAGAGCATCATGGGCACCTTTACCAGCGCCGAGCCGCGGCTGTTTCGCGCCTTTTGCCAGGCCAGTCCTCAGGTGGTGCTCTTGGATGAATCCAGCCGCAGCGCCCCCCAGATCATCGCTTTGGCCAACCGCCTGGTGGAGTGGGTGAATCAGCAGCACCCCATCCCGGCTTTGCGCACCGCTCTGGCCCCCCAGCCCATTCAACTGGCCACCTCCGGTGGCCAAAACCCCCCGGCCAGCGAGGGTGGTGTGGACTTTCTGCGGGTTGTCGGATCCCCGGAGGAGGAGCTGCAACAGGTAGCGCGGCAGGCCATTGCAGCCACCCAAGCTTTTCCCGGCCAAACGGTGGCCATTCTGGTCACCACCAACGAGCTGGGGGGCAAAGCCCTCAGCTATCTCCAGGAAATGGGAGCGGAGCGGGTGATCGATCTGTTGCGGGGCAGTCCCAGTCAGCGGCGGGTGTTGTTGCAGCTCAAGGGAATCATCGACTGGTTTGCCCAGCCCACTGCCCCCACTCGCTTGGCTGCTGCTGTGGATTGCTTGGCGGATTGGGCGGGGATCCCACGTGCTGAACTGGGACCGATGTTGACCTGGATCCGCGCCTCTCTGCCGGAGCGGCTGCTATTTCCCAACTTTGGTGAGGCTCCCGCTCTGCCCGATGGCCCGCCTTGGCAGAACTTGGGCAGGCTGCTGCGCACCCTTGCCGGTTGGCTCCGGGCCGGGCGCTCCCCTTGGCCGGAGGTGCTGAATGTGATCGTTCAAAGCCTCTACCGCAAGCCGGAAGAGCTGTTTGTGGGTCGCTATGTAATCGATCAACTGGAGCAGGTGCTGGGATCCCTGCCCGAAACCGATTGGCAGGAGATCGCCCAAGAATTTCAAGTGATTCTGGATCACCGCCTCAACAACTTGCCTTCGGAGATCTTCGCCTTCGACCCCGAGCCGGGCAGCATCACCGTTTCGACTCTGCATCGGGCCAAGGGGCTGGAATGGGATCAGGTGTTCATCCCCCAGGTGTCGGCCTACGAGTTTCCCACCCAGTACGAGGAGCGGCCCCTGGGGCTGAGGTTTTTGGAAGATGTGGATATGACAGCGGAGGCCCTGGCCCAGTTGCGGCAGCTCAGCCCCAAAAGCTGTTGGGATCTGCAGGCCGACTCTGCCACCAAGCAAGCCTTTTTGGACTTGGCAGCGGAGCGGCTGCGGCTGCTGTATGTGGGCATCACCCGCAGCAAACGACGGCTCACCCTCTCGGTATCCAGCCAATCTCGCTTTGGCACAGAGCAGAGTTCATCTTTGGTGTTTCGGGTGTTAAGTCGCAGTTTTAGGGCCGGTTGACCGGGTGAGTCTCTCGTTCTTCATGGATTGGCAACCTGCTAGCATGGCTAAGCCCGATAGCGCTTGCGCGCCGCCTTGCGGCAATGGGGCAGTCTTTCAGAAGCTATGGATATTCTGCAATGCAACCTCGGCGTATTGCCCGCGAACTGGCCCTGCTGGGGGTCAATCAACTGCCAGCCACGGCGGCCAAACTGAGCGAAAAACAACTGGAGGACTTGCTGCTGGCAGCCATCCGCGCCCTGAGTGAAGAGACCCATGAAACCCTCTCCACAGCGGCGGCGGAAATCCAGCGCAGCGACCGTTTGTTGCACGAGAGCGATCCCCTGTTGTTGGCCGATTCGGATCCCAAGGAAGAGGGTGGATCCCGCTCCGTCACCCTCCGCCTTCAGCAGGCCCAACGACACCTGCAGCGCCTGGAAATCACTCTGAAGGAGGCGGACGTTCCTGACCCCAATGCCTTACGGGGGGAATTGCTGGAGCTAATCCAGCAGGTGCAAGTGGCCCTCGGCAACGCCGGCCAAGCCTTAGAACACCTGGAACAGCGGCTGCACAGCGTCCGCCACATCTTGGATGAGGTTGTCCAGTTGTCCCAAAGAGCAGTCAACCGGGTGGGCGTTGCCCTGTCCATGCCGGAACTGTTGTACATTGCCCAATCCCAAGAAGTGCGCGCCTACGCTTTGCAACTGTTAACTGCCCTGCGAACCCACAAGGAGGCGATTGATGCTCGTTTGCAAAAGGCTTTGGTGGGTTGGCAATTGCAGCGGGTTGGTCGGATCGAACGAGATATCCTGCGCCTGGCGGTGGTGGAGATGGAAATACTGGCCAGCAGCCCCGTGAAGGTTGCCATCAACGAAGCTGTAGAATTGGCCAAAAAATACGGGGATCCTGAGGCCGCCGCTTTCGTCAACGGAGTGCTGCGACGGGTAGTGGACAGCCAGATGGAGACCCACCGGGGTCGGGATCCCTCCCTCCCTGGTTCTGGTTCCGGGGGCTGAGCAGATCACTGGGGATCTTCCTTGCCAGGATAAAAGTCGGGATCCATCACCTGCTCAAATGTGTAGGGACACTGGGCAGGCAGATCTGCTTCAGACAATGGTGTTTCTCTCACCACCAACAGGATCCCGTCCTGGTGAGCCTCTTGCAGGGCTGCCGAAAGATCGGGCTTGAGGCTGGGACTGTCTTTGAGCAATCGCTGGATCTGGCGGCGTTGTTCAGTAATCGTTGCCCGCCAACTTTTGCCTCGCAGGTGGGGTTGCAATTGCCACTTCAGCAAATGCCCTACCAGGATCCCCAGCCGGTTCAGCAATTCCCGGCGTTCTTGCCTGCCCAAAGCCTCAATTTCCTCCACCAAGTTGGCGATATCCAGTTGATCCCACTGCCCCGATTTCAGCAGTGCGGCTTGCTTTTGCGTCCAGGCATAGAAGTCGTACTCGTAAAGTTGCATGCTTCATTGCCTAACTGGGCACTGGCCAAGGAGATCTTACTGACCCCGAACTACCCCTTTTTACCTTGAGCTCATTGATTTCCCGGACTAGGCCAAGTCCGGGAATGCTTGCGGAAAGCGGGTTTTGCCGGTTGGTTGGGGAAAGCGGGCGATGAGACTCGAACTCACGACATCCAGCTTGGGAAGCTAGCGTTCTACCACTGAACTACGCCCGCGTAAATCAATCTCAAGTTTAGCAAGCTGAAACCCTTGCTGAATCTAACCTATCACGTTCCCGACCCCTTGAGTAGGTGGGGAGTTGGGGGGCATATTTTGCCCGCAATTTGACCAGCAGGGAATGACGTCGAGAGACAAAGCTATCGTGCATGCTGGGGCAGGGCGAGAGTGGGTTAATCATCTTTCACATGGGATCCCTGGTACAACTGAGGCAGTATTCTGTCTGCGGCCTATGTCCAGCATCCTCCTGCTCTCCGGTAGTCCCAGCACTCCTTCTCGCTCAGAAGCCGTTTTACATCACGCTGCCGGGATCCTGTCCGATCTGGGATTGACCACTCAGTTTGTTTCGGTGCGGGATTTGCCCCCAGAGGATCTGGCACTGGCCAAGTTCGATAGCCCTCAACTCAAGGCAATTCAGCAAAAGGTGGCCCAAGCTACCGGGATCGTCATCTCTGCTCCCGTTTACAAAGCCTCCTATCCAGGTGTGTTGAAGGCACTGCTGGATTTGCTGGATCAAGACGCCTTTACCGGTAAAGTGATTCTCCCCATTGCCACCGGGGGAACCCTGGCCCATCTGCTGTCCATCGACTTTGCGATGAAACCTGTGCTGGCGGTGATGGGGGCAACCCACATCTTGAGAGGGGTTTATATCCTGAGTTCTCAAATTCAGTTGGACGCTGCCGGAACACTACAGCTAGAGGCCGACATCGAGGAACGTCTGCGAGCAGGGCTGCAGGCACTTGCGCAGGCGGTGAAATAGAAGAAATCAGAATTTTGCGGAGACTGGCCGAATACGGGATTGGTGCCCTGGGCCCGGAACCGGTTGCGGCAATCTATTCCGAAAAGTGCATAGGTGATTGCCCAGTCAGGCCCGAGAAGCCGCGGAAGAGCCGACGGCAAGGGATCCCTTTTGCGGGTATGGCCGGATTAAATTTCTATAAATCCCCCAAAAACCTGCAAAACCGTAAGTTATGATACAGACATAGGATAAATCGTTCATCTCTGCAGTTGGCTCACCGTTGGTTGGGAGCTGTGCAGAGACGGAAGTAGGGGTCTTCCCGAAGGAACGCGCCTCAACTGAATCGCGCCACTCTCTCCGTGGCTTACGGTTCAACAACAACAAACTCAACCCTTCGTTGATGGAGGCGACTTATGAAACTCTCTTTCCGTGGCAACACCTTTGACTACGTTCCCGCGCATACTCAGCTCAGTGATGAGGAGTTGCAAGCTCAGTATCGCGGTCAAACCTTCTGTGTGCACCACACCAGCAAGAAAGCGATGCCTCACCCTCATCAGCCCCTGACTTACCGGGGTGTAAGCTACTGAGGTGGATGCTTTTCACCCTTGTTCTAGGTGAGCTGGGGATCCACTGGAGATCTCCATAGAGATTCGGAAAAGACCGAGCGGCCCCGTTTGGGGTCGTTTTTTGAGGCAAAGCAACACCCCCAGAAGGAGCAGCACCCGTTCCACCTGAGAAGCAAGTAGATGGGTCTGGGCCTGCCGAGTTGAGTTTGAACGAGTTGAGTTTGAAATGGGAGCGATGCCGAGACAGGGTGCGCTAAGATGCGGTTCCAAGCGATAATGGCCTTAGCAACTTGCCCTACAGGGATCCGCTGCGATGGAAGCGTTTTTCGAGTTTCTCTGGTCGGCTTCGGCCATCTTGCTGGTGATCTTGGTGCTGCTGCACAGCCCTAAGGGGGATGGGTTGGCGGGCATTGGCGGGCAGGCCCAGCTGTTCTCCAGCTCCAAGAGTGCTGAGCAAAACCTCAACCGCATCACCTGGACGGTAGCGACCCTTTTCCTCTCCATCAGCGTGGTGTTGGGGGCGGGCTGGCTCTCGGCAGCCACAGGGCCATAGGGATCCCTTTCCGTGTTGGCGATTTACCTGCATGGATTCGGCTCTGGGCCGCAGTCGGCCAAGGCAACTTTCTTTCGGCAGCGGCTGCAGCAGGTGGGGATCCCTGTTCAGGTGCCTGATCTGAACCAGGACAATTTTGCCCAGCTCACCCTGACCCGCCAGATCCAGCAGGTTTCCAGCCAGCTTGCCGAGATGAACTACCCCCCTGTCACCCTCATCGGCTCTAGCTTGGGGGGCCTGGTGGCTGCTTGGGTTGCCGAACGACAACCCTGTGTGCAGCGCTTGGTGCTCTTGGCGCCGGCTTTTGGCTTTTTAGGCCATTGGCTGCCGCGGCTGGGGGCAGAGGCGGTGGAGACTTGGCAGCGAACCGGACAACTCATGGTGTTTCACTACGGAGAAGGCCGCCCTCTCCCTTTGGAGTACGGCTTTGTCGCCGATGCCCAACGCTACCCGGATGGGGCGTTGCGACGGCCTGTGCCCACCTTGATTGTGCATGGGATCCAAGATGAAACCATCCCCATTCAAGCCAGCCGAGACTACGTGGCCTGTCGCCCCTGGGCCCAACTGGTGGCGGTGGAGAGCGACCACGCCCTGACCGATGTGTTGGATCCCATCTGGCAGATCACCAGCCGCTTCTGCGGGTGGGGGATGGAGACGGGGCAGTAGGGTTGTTAAAGAGGATCCCTGTCCCGTGCTTGCCCATTCGCGAAAGCGTCGCGTAGCGATAATGTCTATGCAATCCAAAGTGCTGTGCCTACAACAGGGGAAGGCTGACGTGACTGCCGGCTTGCTCTTCGATATGGACGGGGTGATTGTGGATTCGGAACCAATCCATGCCCGCGCCGGGGCCATTGCCCTGCAACGCTGCCACCTATCCCTGGATTTGGCCCCCATCTCCCTGCAGTTCAAGGGGCGCACCGACCGCGACATGTTCGAGTACCTCGTCCAACACCAGACAGACACCCCGCCTGCGGAACAGCCCCTGCTGGTGCAGCGCCTGATCGAGGAAAAGGCCAAGGCTTTTGGCGAGCTGCTGGCAGAGGTACCCCTGGTGCCGGGGGTGCTGGAGTTTTTGGCGGCCAGCCGCCGGCGCTTTTCTGCCCTGGCCGTCACTACCTCAGCTATCCGCCGAGATCAGGCGCAGATTTTCCAGCGCTTCGACCTGCACCGCTGGTTTGACGCGGTGATTACCGCCGAAGATATTCAGCGGGCCAAGCCCGACCCAGAGCCCTACCTGAAAACGGCTGCCGCCGTGGGGCTGGATCCGGCGTTGTGTTTGGTGATTGAAGACTCCACCTACGGGATCCGCGCCGCTAAGGGGGCTGGCTGTTTTGCGGTGGGCCTCACCACGGCTTTCACCGCCGAGGAACTGCGCCACGCCGGGGCAGATGTGGTGGTGGACAGCTTTGCGGAGTTGGCCGCACTCCTGTTCGCGAGAGCGTCGCGTAGCGATAACCTGCCTGTGTAGGGAGCCCAGCCCATTCGCGAGAGCGTCGCGTAGCGATATGCCAGCACCCACTTTTTTGCGGCAGGCCCTGGATCGCTATCCGTTTGCTTCGCGGCGACGGGTGGTGATGGGCAGACAGGGATCCGTGGCCACCAGCCAACCTTTGGCGGCAATGGCGGGCATGGAGATGTTCTGGGTGGGCGGCAATGCTGTGGATGCAGCCGTGGCAATGGCGGTGGCTTTGACGGTGGTGGAGCCAACCTCCAATGGCATTGGCGGCGATGCCTTTGCTCTGGTGTGGGAGGGGGGGGAGGAGGGTCAGCTGTACGGGTTGAATGCTTCCGGTCGCAGCCCAGCCGCCCTGACGCCGGAGCGGTACCGGGACCATGGGCGGATCCCCCCCTACGATTGGCCGGCGGTGACGGTGCCGGGGGCAGTTTCCGCTTGGCAGGCCCTGCACCGGCGCTGGGGAAAGCTGCCGTTCGAGCGTCTGTTTGTGCCTGCCCTTCGTCTGGCGCAAGAGGGATTTCCGGTCTCTCCCCGAGTTGCTCAATTGTGGCAGGCGGCGGAGGCCATCTATTTGCCCCTGCCGGATCCGCGCCACGACGCCTTCAAGGCCGTTTTCTTTCCCCAAGGGCGTGCCCCACGGGCTGGAGAGCGCTGGAGCAGCCCCCTGCATGCTCAAACCCTAGAAGAGATTGCCCGTAGCGGTGGGGAGAGTTTTTACCGGGGGGAGCTGGCGGAGAAGTTGCTGGCTTTCTCGGAGGCCACGGGCGGCTTCCTGTCCCCCGCCGACTTGGCTGAGCACCGGGCCGATTGGGTGGAACCCATCCATACGGATTACCGGGGCTACACCGTCTGGGAGATCCCCCCCAACGGGCAGGGCATTGCCGCTCTGATGGCGCTCAACCTTTTGGAGGGTTTTGAGCTGGGGCAGATCCCCATCGGCGAGCGCTATCACCTGCAGATCGAGGCGATGAAGCTGGCCTTTGCCGATGTGAGCCGACAGGTGGCAGATCCGGAGTATGTGCGGGTCAGTCCTGCCCAGATGCTGGATAAGGCTTATGCGCAGCGGCGGCGGCAGTTGATCGGGGCTGAGGCAATCTCCTTGGCTCCGCCAGGGCTGCCGGAGGGGGGAACGGTTTATCTGGCTGCAGCCGATAGGGAGTTGATGGTGTCTTTGATTCAGTCGAATTTCGATGGCTTCGGCAGCGGCCTGCTGGTTCCGGGCACGGGCATTGCCCTGCACAATCGCGGCACCGGTTTCACCCTGGAGCCCGGCCATCCCAACCAGGTGGGCCCCCGCAAGCGCCCCTACCACACGATCATCCCCGCTTTTCTATCCAGAGAAGGGATCCCCCTCGGCCCTTTTGGTGTCATGGGGGGGGCAATGCAGCCCCAAGGCCATGTGCAGGTGGTGGTGAATTTGGTGGATTACGGCCTGAACCCCCAGGCGGCTCTGGATGCGCCCCGCTGGCGAGTGCTGTGGGATCAAGGGATCCCGCAGGTGGCGCTGGAGAGCACGGTGCCGCCCCAGGTGGTGCGCGAACTCTCCGCCCGCGGCCATGCAGTGCAGGTGGTGGAGGCAGAAGAGGATTACGGCCTTTTTGGCCGGGGACAGATCCTCTTGCGGGATGGGGATCACTTCATTGCGGCTTCCGAACCTCGTGCCGATGGCCTAGCCCTGGCGTGGTAGAGTGCCTAGCTCATCACCATGCCACCATCGATGGCAAAAACCTGTCCCGTGATGTAGGCCGCCGCCGGATCTGCCGCCAAAAAACGCACCAGCCCCGCCACTTCTGCCGGGGATCCCAGTCGCCCCAGGGGGATCTGCGCCAAAATCGGGCCAGGATCCAGTTTTTCGGTCATTTGGGTGGTGATGAACCCCGGTGCCACGGCGTTGACGGTGATGTTGCGGCTGGCCAGCTCGCGAGCTGCTGTCTTGGTGAGGCCCACCACCCCTGCTTTGGCGGCGCTGTAGTTGGCCTGGCCGGCATTGCCCACCAAGCCCACCACCGAGGTGATGTTGATGATGCGCCCCTGGCGCTGCTTTACCATGATTTTGGCGGCTGCCTTTAGGCAGAGAAAGACCCCCGTCAGGTTGAGATCCAGCACCGCCTGCCAATCTTCCGGCTTCATGCGCAGCAGCAGGGTGTCGCGGGCCATGCCGGCATTGTTCACCAGCACATCCACCCGACCCCACCGCTCCATCACCTGGGCAAACAGGCCCTCCACTGCCTCTGGGCAAGACACATCGGCGGCCACAGGGATCCCTTCTCCCCCCAGGGCTGCGATCTCTTCCACCAGGGACTCGGCTTCGGCAGCGGAGCGGGCGTAGTTGATCGCCACTTTTGCTCCAATGGCCCCCAGGTGCAGGGCAATCGCCCGACCAATGCCCCGGCTGGCTCCGGTGACCACAGCCACCCGGTCTTGGAGGGAAGGCAAAGGGAGAAGCTCAGACATAAGCGGCAGGTTCCTCGTGATTCGGACAGCGTGATTAGGACAGCCGCAACAGTATAGGATGCTTTGGGGCCGTCTGGCTGCCACGGACTTCCCTGCGATCGCCTGCGCCATGTCCGTCCTAACCGCCGATGGCATCGGCAGGAGGGATCCCACGGCTCTGTGCAGTCACCCTGCCCGCAAGATGTGTTGACGGACGGATTCCCAGACCAACGGGCGAGCAGAGCCGGACTATGATCAAAGGCTAGGCTGCAGCAGAGCATGACTCTAGTCAATAATAAGCTCAACTATACTGAAAATAATGTATAATATGTTCAGTACGGATTACTACCA
>NZ_JANSIG010000022.1:0-8782 GCF_047461975.1 Synechococcus sp. R55.3
TGTAATTTCCCCAAGTTTGAGCGGCTATGCTGCTGCTTCCTCGTGTTGGGCTAGAGTCATCATTGCCCAGCCAAATGCCGGTCACCAGGGGAGGGTTGGGCGTGTAGCCGATAAAGAGCAGATCCTTGTTGGCGGTGGTGGTGCCGGTTTTACCGGCTTCTCCAATGCCGAGCCGGGCAGTAGTACCGGTGCCGGAGCTGATCACCCCTTGCAGTACGGTTGTCATCTGTTGGGCGACGGTTTCTGGTAAGACAAGTCGCTGAGAACGGGGATCCTCCCGACCAGGGTAAATCTCACGGCAGGTGCGAAAGTCGTTGGGGTTGGCGCAATCGCTGCTATCCAAGATGCGGCGGATGGTGTGGGGCCTTGACCAAAGGCCACGATTGGCAAAAGGAGTGAAGGCTGCTGTCAACTCCAGCAAGTTCACCTCCATTGTGCCAATCACCATAGAAGGATAGGGTTGCAACGGCGATTGGATGCCCATTTGCCGGGCCGTCGCCACCACTTGCTCTAGACCTACTTGTTGGGCCAACCGCAGGGCAATCACGTTTTCGGAGAGGATCAGGCCGCGGGCCAAATCCATAGGGGCCGATCCCGAGCGACAGCCCCGAAAGGTGAGGTTGCCCCAGGTGAGGGGCTCGCAAGACAACACTTGGGAGAGAGGGATCCCCTGGGTGAGGGCAGCCGCATACGTGAACACTTTGAAGGTGGAGCCCGGCTGCCTTTGAGCTTGGGTAGCCCGGTTGAAGGGGCTGGCGTTGTAGTCGATCCCGCCCACCAAAGCCAGCACTTCACCGTTGCGGCTGTCGAGACTGACCAAAGCGCCTTGGCTGAAGCCCAAGCGGGATCCGGACTCGCGCACCGTTTGGGCCAGGACTTGCTCTGCCAAACGCTGGTAGGGCAAATGCACCGTGGTTTCGATGATGAAGTTGCCCTCTGCCGAGAGGTCTTGGCCCAAGAGCTGCCGCAGCTCCTGGAAGACGGCACTGTAAAAGTAGGGAGCAACTGTCGAGGTTTGGGAGCGCAAATTGGGGTTGAGGGTGAGGCGACTGCGCCGGGCCCGCCGAATCTCCTCTTCGGGGAAGACTTTCAGCTCGCTCAGGCGATCCAACACCCGATCCCGGCCCCGAACGGCGGCATCATAGTTGGCGACAGGGTTAAAGGCATTGGGCGCGGGCAAAATGGCCGCCAGAGTCGCAGCTTCGGAAAGGCTGAGCTGGCGGCTTGGGATCCCGAAATAGAACTGGGCAGCAGTCTCAAAGCCGTAGATGCCGTTGCCCAGGTAAACATTGTTGAGGTAGAGAGCGAGGATTTCGTCTTTGCTGTAGCGCTGTTCCAGCTTCAGGGCGGCGACGGCCTCCCGCAGCTTGCGCCCGAAGGTGTTGCCGGAGCCGGTGTAGTCCCGCAGAACGGTGCGGGCCAGTTGTTGGCTGATGGAGCTGCCCCCCTGCTGCACTTCCCCCGAGCGCAGGTTCACCCAAAAGGCGCGGGCAATGCCCAGCAGATCCACCCCAAAGTGGGAGTAAAAGCGGTGATCTTCAGCGGCGACCACCACCTTGGGCAAAATCGGCCCAAAAGCTTCCAGGTCGGGCAGCTCCCGGTAGGTGTCCCCCTGATGGCGGCGCAGCTCCGTCTGCTGATCCCCGGCCAGGACGATCAGGGGGTTGCGATCTGCGGAGAGGGGTGGCTCCACTGAGAACTTGCTCCACTCATGGCCGATCCAAATCCTCGCCCCCAGCCCCAAGACCACCATCAGGATGAGGCAGCCGCGCACCCCATACACCTGTGGTGGGGGTGGATCCAGCACTTGAATCCAGACGCTCTCCGGATCCCGAGGCGGGCCAAGGCTCAGTTGCTGGCCATGCCGCAAGATCACCCGGCGCACCCGCTCGACACCACCGAAGGGTTTGAGGCGGAAAACGCCGTTGGTCGAGTCTTGATCTTCTAGCTGGTAGCGACCGGCATTCCACCCCAGCCAGTAGAGAATAGGGGGCAACGGGATCCGCCAACCCAGACCGGGCAGGCGCCAATCCGGGCGGGGACGGATGTGGGCGTGGAGATGGCTCACCGCGGGGGCAGGGATGCGAATGGTGGCCACCGTCTGGCTGCGACCGAGAATGTCGGATCCCTTCAGGGCAACCACCTGGGGGGGCTCTCCTGGGCAGGTAATCCGCAGGCGCACCGGGCGCTTGGGGGGAGGAGGTTCGGGGGGTTTGAGGAGAGCTGTAGGCCCGACAGGGAAAGGCCTCGCCAGAGTTTTGAAGAGGCGAGCGACGGTGCTCAACAGCGGCTTTTTGTCTTCAGAAGCAGACATGGCTCAGTCCCCCCGCAATTCGCGCGCACGGCGCAGCAGCTCCTGCATGGTCTGGCCGGGACGAGGGCCGCCTGCTGCTGAATTGAGGTTACGGGCCTTGGGAGGCCGGGCAACGGGGGCAGCCGGGGGTAGGGTGGGAGAGGAGGGGGAAGGTGGTGGAGCACCGCTGGGCAGCGTGGGATCCCAGAGGGCCATGTAAAGATGGCCTTGGGCGTTGCGTTCGATCCTGCCGGCCCAGGGGCCAACGCGGAATTGCACTCGCCCGGAACGTCCCTCGCGCACAGCCTGCAGTTCTCGCTGCAGTTGAGCAGGCAAGGGGGCTTGCAGCATATCCTCCAAGAGTCCTTCCACTTGAGGGGTGGGTACGCCATCGGTGACGGTGGCTTCGGTTTGCCGCAGGGCCAGACTGGATGCGTCGTAGAGCAGGCCCAGGTTCACCCCGCCAAGGCGATACAGGTCATACACGGTGTTGGGCCAAGCACCATGCCCCTGCTGGTTGGGGGATCCCAGGCTGGCTCGTACCGTCTCGCGGGAAGTCTCCAGGGGAAAGGCGCGAAACACCGGCTCGCTCCTGTTGTAGGGTTCCAGCTCCGGCGCGGGATCCCGCCGTCCGTTCTGCTCTGAAGCCAAAACAAGGGGCTCAGGGACAAGCTCCCCAGGCATAGGATGGACATTCTCTGGGGCAGTGGAATCTGCCACTGCCGGACGAGATCCTGACCCGGAAACAAGGGGAGCTGAGGGGCGCTGGAGAAACCGTCCCCATCCCCAACTCACCAAGGTCAAGCCCAGCAACCCGCCCATTAGAAGGGGAATCAGGCGCACCCAAAGCAGGGATCCCCCGTTCTCGACCTCGGCGACCGCCGTCAGGGGCCTGAGCCGCAGAGTACCTGATGCGGCCAAGGGCGGCGCAACAGCAGTGGGGTCTCCAGAAAGTGGGCCAGAGGCAACACTTCCAGAGGAGATCAGCGGAGATTGAAGGGCAACGGTCTCTGGAGATCCTTTTTGGGATCCCTGTGCTCTGGCTTGAATGTGCTCCAGCTCCGTCAACACGTTAGCCACCGATTGCGGGCGGGCGGCAGGATCTTTGGCCAGGCAACTGAGGATCAAGTCGGATAAACCGGCGGGCAGCGCGAACTTCAATCCCAGGTCTTCCAGAGGAATGGGGCGGCGCTTGTGGTGGGCCTGGTACCAGCCCGGGAAAGATTCGGTGGTGGGCTTGAGGGGCATCTCCCCGGACACCATCTGGTACAGCATGATCCCGAAGCTGTAGATGTCGGAACGGACGTCCAGAGGGGATCCCTCCAGTTGTTCTGGGGAAGAATAGGCCAGCGTTCCCAGGTAGGCATGGGTAAAGCTCAAAGATTCATGGCTATTGAGCAGCTTGGCAATGCCGAAATCCACCAGCTTCGCCAGTTCCCCAAAACTGTCATCGGCCACCACGATCACATTGGCCGGCTTCAAATCGCGGTGGATCACCTGTACCCTTTGCCCTTCCATGAGGATCCCCTCGTGGGCCGCCTTTAACCCCAGGCCAATTTGGCGGGCCAGCCGGAAAAAGCGCTCCAAAGGCAAAGCCCCCGCGGCCAGAATATCCTTGAGGGTCTTGCCGTTCAGGTATTCCATCACATAGAAGGGCACCTCATCGGGGGTAATACCATAGTCATTGACTTTGACAATGTGCAGGCTTTTTTGGCCCAAAGCCGCGCAGGCTTTCGCTTCCCGTTCAAAGCGCAGGCGGGTGCGCCGATCCATTGCCGGCTGGGAGAGCAGCTTGACGGCCACTTCCACCCCACCAAAGAGCAAATCTTGAGCCAAATAGACTCGCCCCATGCCTCCCTGTCCCAGCAGATGTACGAGTCGATAACGCTGAGCCAAGAGGCGACCCAAAAAGGGATCCGACGCAGTAAACATAGGGAATCGCGGCGGTACAGAGAACAGGTTTGCAAGAGTCTCGAAGGGATCCGGCAGGAGCGGGCTACCTCTACCATAAGCACTGGAGCCGTTATAGGCCATGCTCGCCGCCGTCAATCCAGTTGCCCTTGATGTCTTTGCCAATTGTTTACCACCCCGACTACAGTGCCCCCCTGCCGCCGGACCACCGCTTTCCCATGCCGAAATTTCGCCTCTTGCAAGAGCTGCTGCTGCGGGAAGGGGTGATCCGCCCCCAGCAAGTGCACCACCCTGAGCTGCCCCCTCTCGCCTGGATTGAGTCGGTACATACCCCTGAGTACGTCAGGGCCTACTGTGAGGGATCCCTGGAAGCCAAATTGCAGCGGCGTATCGGCCTGCCCTGGAGCCCAGAGCTGGTACAGCGCACCTGTCGAGCGGTGGGCGGCACCATCCTGACTGCCCAATTGGCCCTGCGCCATGGCTTGGCCTGCAACACCGCCGGTGGCACCCACCATGCCTTCCCCGGCTACGGCTCTGGGTTTTGCATCTTCAACGACCTGGCCATTGCCGCCCAAGTCTTGCTGCAGCAAGGGCTAGTGCAAAGGCTCTTGATCGTGGATTTGGATGTCCACCAGGGAGACGGCACTGCTTGGATCTTCCGCTCCGAGCCGCGGGTGTTCACCTTTTCCATGCACTGCGAGGCCAATTTCCCCGCCACCAAGCAGCAGAGCGACCTGGACGTGGCCCTGCCGGTAGGCATGGAAGATGAAGCCTATCTCCAGACCTTGGCCGACCACTTGCCCGATCTGTTGGCTCAGGTGCGCCCCGATCTGGTGTTCTACGATGCCGGTGTGGATCCCCACGAAGAAGACCTCTTGGGCAAGCTGGCCCTCAGCGACCAGGGGCTGTTTCGGCGAGACATGCAGGTGCTGAATACTTGCCTAAAGCAGGGCTACCCCGTCGCCTGCGTCATCGGCGGCGGCTACGGCAAAGACCTCGACCGCCTTGTGTATCGCCACTCCCTGCTGCACCGAGCGGCCAGCGAAGTGTACCGCCAATACCGTCTCTAGCCGGGGGCAAACTAGGCGTATTCGGCAATCACCACCGTGATGTTGTCTCGCCCGCCCCGCTCTTTGGCCGCTTCGATGAGTTTTAGAGGAAGCTGCTCCAAATCTTCCACCTGCAGGCAGTACTCGATGATCACTTCGTCGTCTAACTCCTCCGTCAGGCCGTCGCTACACAACAGCAGGCGATCCCCCGGACGCACGGTAATCGGCTGCACAGAAGGCGGCCCCGCATCAGGCCGGCCCAGGCAGCGCTCGAGAATATGTCGCCAGGGGTGAATCCGGGCCTGCTCGTAGGTCAACTCCCCCAGTCGAATGGAGCGGGCCACCAAGGTGTGATCCTCTGTCATTTGCTGCATCTCGGATCCCCGTAGGCGATAGAGGCGAGAATCACCGATGTGAGCGCTCCAGCAGTTGTCATTGGGATCCACCATGGCCACCACCACCGTAGTGCCCATGTCTGCCCGTTCTGGATTCTCCCGCTGATCCTTGAGGATGGCACTGTTGGCCGCTTCTACGGCTTCGCTGAGCAACCGGGGCGCCGGCACGTTTTTCCAGCCTCGATCCAGATATTCCCGGATGGTCTCGACGGCCAACAGGCTGGCTGTAGCCCCAGCAGCATGTCCTCCCATACCATCGGCAACAATAAAGTAGCGTCCCTCCGGATCGCAGTAGTAGGCATCCTGATTGCTGCTGCGGAGCTTGCCGGGATCCGTAGCGCAGGCATATCGTCGCATCACATCAATCGCTCTGACCGATTCAACCTTAAGAGTACTCTGAGTAAAGCAAGAGCAGCGAGGGCAGCCAAAACCAAAGCGATAACCGTTAAGGTAGCATGTCCGGCCAAAAAGAGCTGAGTTGCGCTCAAAAAAAAGGCCGCAAACAACACCCCGTAAATGACTCCCAGCCCGGTGTTGTTCAGCTTGCGCAGCAAGCGCTCCGTCTCGCTGGATCGCACCCGCAGGCGCAGCTCCCCTTGTTCCAACTTGCTCAAGGTCAATTCGATCCGGCGGGGCAAACTGAGACTGCTGCTGGTGAACTCAGCCGCTTGACGGCCAACCTGGGCCAAGAGGGTCTCGGTCTCGCTTCCGTTCAAACTCATCAGCTCCTCCGCAAAGGGTTTGGCCACTTCCATAAAGTCGAACTCCGGATCCAGCCCCTTCCCCAGCCCCTCCAACGTGGTCAGGGCCCGCATCACAAAGGTGAAGGTAGCCGGAAAGCGAAACGGCTGATCGTAGGCCAGCTCGTAGAGGTCTTCGCTGATGGCCGCCACCGAGATTTCTCCTGAGTTGCCGGAAAAGGGTTTGTCCATAAAGTGATCCAGCATGTACTGCACCGAGCGGCGCACGGGAGCCAGATCGGCGGTGGGCACCAGCACCCCCAGTTCCACCAGCGAGGCCACCACCTGATCGGCATTTTTGGAGACCACACCTGCCAGCGTGCCCATCAGCTTTTCTTTCACATCGGAGGGCAGGCGGCCCATCATGCCGAAGTCGTAGAAGATCAACGTGCCATCGGGCTTCACGGCAATGTTGCCGGGGTGGGGATCGGCGTGAAAAAAGCCATCCTTGAGCAGTTGCCGCAGATAAGCCTCTGCCCCCAGACGAGCCAAAACCTTGCGATCCAGCCCCGCCGCGCTCAGGGCTTCGTAATCGCTGATTTTGATCCCCGGCAGGTATTCCAACGTCAACAGGCGAGGAGAGGTGTAACGCCAATACACTTTGGGAACAGCAATTTGCGGCATATCCCGAAAGTTGCGACGGAAGGTATCGGCATTGCGGCCCTCATTGAGGTAATTCACCTCTTCCCAGAGGGTGCGCCGACACTCTTCATAGATGCCGATCCAGTCCCGGCTTGGCCCACCCCAAGGGGTGCGATACTGAAAGAACTCGGCGATCCCGCGGCAGATCTCCAGATCGATGGTGAACAAGCGGGTCAGCCCCGGACGCTGCACCTTCACCACCACCTCTTCCCCGGTTTTCAGCTTGGCGCGATGCACCTGCCCTAAGCTGGCAGCGGCCAAAGGGGTGGGATCAAAATAGCTGTAGATTTGGGTGATCGGCCTGCCCAGTTCCTGCTGCACGATTGCCGCCACCTGTTCGTAGCTGAAAGCAGGCACCCGATCCTGCAGCTTGGAGAGCTCCTCGACATATTCCGGGGGGAAGAGATCGGCGCGGGTGGAGAAAAACTGCCCCACTTTAATAAAAGTAGGGCCCAAGTTGAGCAGCGTCTCGCGGATCCAAACGGCTCTGGCACGGCGGCGCTTGGCCTTTCGCTCAGGCGTGGGTTGCCCCCCATAGCTCCAAGCCTGCTGATCCAGCCAAAGGTAAAACAGCCAGGTGAGCACAAATCGCCAAATGTCCAGCATGCGGCCCTGGCGAGTATAGTTCTCCCGGGCCCAGCGGTAGGCGGTATAGGGCTTGACGGGTTGTGATCCCAAAGAAGTCCGGGATCCCAAAAGGCTCGCGTTCAAGCGTTTCGACTCCGGTACTTCTGCAACTCGGAGCGCAACTGCGCCACTTCTGCCCGCAAGTCGTCCAGAGTTGCCTGCAGATCTTCTGTCTGGAAAGGAGGCGGCACCCTTTCCTGGGCGGCCACGGATGCTTCTGCCTCAGCTCGGGTCATGACATCCTGGGCAAAGGTTTGCCAGCTCTCCTGCAGCTCGGCCCACACCTTGCCCACTTCTCCGGCAATATCGGTGAGGGCGCTTTCCAAACGCTCCCGTAGGACATCCGCCACAGCCTTGCCGACAAAAAAAGCCCGCACAACCGGATTCTTCATGCGACCCAAGTGTTAAGAAGCATCACCAGGATTATAACGAATCTTGCCCCAGGCACAGCGGCAGGCCGACCCATCCGAACAGCCTCGGATCGATCGGCCCGGCAGAGCCCGCAAAGGGTTGTCCCCGGAAGCTTGCCCAGTCCTAGCGGCGGCTGGTGGTCATGTCCGGGATCTTCAGATCGAAGACGCTGATGTTTTGCCGTGCAGCCGGCTTGGGATTGAGCATGCGGGCCATGTTGAGGAAGTTTTCTGGATCCCCGGGTTTGGGAGGACGGGTGAGACGATAGGTGCGCACCACTTCCCGCGTCGAGCGCTTCACGCCGGAGACATCGCGCCAACGGGCTCCATAGCGGGGGGTCACCAGGTTGGCGGGCTTTTCCGACAGACGACGGCGCTGGTAGGGCACCACATCATCCCCAAAGGCAGCATTGTACTCTTCGCTATCCACCACGGCATCGATAAAGCCATCCAGCCCCTTGGTGGCAACGATGATGGAGTACTTGATGCGCTCCTGTTGGCTGTAGGTGGGCCGACCCAAGAAGCGCTGGAAGGTGACTTCAATAAAGCGGTAGTTGTCGTTGGGAACCATGACCAGATCCCGGTACACCTCCGACTTGCCCAGGCCGCGCACAAACTCTTTGACCGAGATCGCCCCGTTGCGCAACTGGGATTCCAGAGCTTTTTGCCGATAGCTCTCCAGCATCAGATGCTCGCTGAAGATCTGGCGATAGGC
>NZ_JANSIG010000022.1:8882-36837 GCF_047461975.1 Synechococcus sp. R55.3
CGCTTGAGCAGCCGAGGTGGAGGACATAAGCAACGAGTAGTCAAAGGTACAGTTGAAGCATCTGAAATGATCTAAATCAAAGGCACTGAGCGCCCCAAAATCCTAAAAGAGCCTCTCCAGTTGCGGAAGGATCGCTGCCGCCACCTGAGCCGGCGGTACCCGCCCCAACTGAAGCGCCACATCGAACAGCCGCTTCAGAGCATTGATGCGCAGGTTGAGCGCTACGTCGGCTGTTGCCAACAGCGGTGCCCCCGCCACCCATCCCGATTCGGCCAGGTCGAACAAAGCGGCCTGTCGCAAGCTGGAGTTGGAGTGGGCCAGGAGCGCCACTAGGATTTGGGTCAGCTCCTCGGCTTGCGTAAAGCGGTAGAGCACCCAAGCCGCTGCCGAACGCACCCGTTCGGAGGGATGGCTCAAAAAGGGTCGGATTGCTGCCTCAGCCTCGGTGGCCTGAAGCTGGCCCAGTGCCTCGATAAGGGCTTCCCAGGGCTGATCCTGTTCGCGAGACTGCAACAGTGCCAGCAAGGGATCCACTGCTCGCTTGTCCCCCAATTGAGCCAAGGCATAGGCAGCCTCTTCCCGCACGTGGAAGTCAGTACAGGTGAGGGCCTCGATCAAACCGGGCACGGCCCGCAAGTCCCCGATTTGCCCCAGGGCCTTGGCAGCATTGCGGCGCAGAGGATAGCCCCCCAAGGCGGTGCGATCCCGTTCATCCTGCAACGCCAAAAGCAGTGGCTCTACCCCACGTGGATCCCGAACTGTGCCCAAGTACCAGGCGGCATAGTAGCGATCTTGCAAGTCATCCCCTTGCAGCCGGGCTATCGCCTGCTCCCAGCTAAGCTGCTGTGGCAGCACCGCCGTGTTGGATGCCATACGAACCGTTGCAGAGCTGTTCATGACACCTGGGCAACCTTGCCGGTAACTTCAGTTAGCCGTCGAGCATCCCTTACTCAGCAGCACCGTTGTCCTGAGCAGGAGAGGCATTGGCTCCCGACAAGGCAGTGACCTGCACGATTTTGCCACCCATCCGCAGAATGCGCTGCATCTCGGCAGACAACCGACTGTAGGGGACGGTGGCGCTCAGGGTGCTGCGGCGAACTTTGGCAGAGGTGGCCAGAGCATCGGGAGGGTTGAGCAGGCCGGTGTACTCAACTCGGTAAACCCGGCTGCCGGCTTCTGTCAGAGCTTCAGGGCTGGTGGTGCTTTGACCGAACATCGCTTTCCCCAATTATTATCAGATTTCGTTTAGAGGACTGTCAGGGGCAACCAAGCGCCGGACAAGCTGTACCGGCTACTTTTGCGGGCCAGCCGCGTTGCCACCAGGCAATGTCTAGAACCCAGAGGTTAACTCCCCCAGACTAGAGAGCAGGCGACTAACCCAACTGGCTCAAAGGGAGCCGAGGCGCTAAGCCAACCTAGAAACAGGTGGAATAGACCTCTCTGGAGCCGCCGCCTGCTCTGGAGAGATACACACTTGGAAGACGAAGAAAGAGATCGTCCCCTCCCAACAAGCGGGGATCTTTGCCCTGGGATCCCTTAGCTGAGGGCGTTGATGGCGTAATCGAAGTAGATGGCAGCTTCGTTGGCCGCTTGGCCGCTCAGCATGCCCAGAGCGCGGCTCTTCATGTACTGCAGAGCCACGATGTACCAGCTCGGAGAGAGGTTAAAGGAGCGGTTCACTTCCCGCAGCCCGGCTACCAAGTATTCATCGAGGGGGCCGGTGCCACCCGCAACCAGGGAATAGGTGATGAAGCGGAGGTAGTAGCCGATGTCGCGGGCACACTTGGCCTGAAACACATCGCCGTGGCCCATTTCACCCGGCTGGGTCAAGTAAGGGAACCTCTTGAACACTTCCTGCACCGCTTCCCGCACCAGGGTTTGCTGATTGTTGGTTAGGACACGGGCCGCTTCCAGAGAAGCAGCAGCACGCTGGTAACGACCATTCACGGCCTGCAGCTCGCTGGCATTCAGAAAACGCCCTTGATTGTCAGCGGCAGCAATCGCTTCAGTGATGACGGTTTTCACCTTGCAACTCCTAAATTCATCAATTGTGTTGTTAACGAACATTCTGTAGGAAAGGCGGACTGGATCTCCACCTGCCTATCAGAAATGAAGGGATCTAACCGATCTAAAAAGGGACGACTAAGCCAGCTTCGACCCAAAGCTCAAACGATGGCGGCAGCAGCCTTATCGAAGTAGCTGGCCACTTCGCTTTGCAGCGCCGAGCAGTCCCCAGGAGTGATGCCCTTCGGATCCATGATCTTGGCCAGCGCTTCCTTCTTCATAGCAGCAATGGCATTGGCCACAGAAGTGGTGGGCACCCCCAGAGCAATGTAGGTTTCCCGCAGGCCGTTCAGGCAGCGATCTTCCAGCACAGAGCTATCCCCGGCCAAAGTGGCATAGGTGATGTAGCGCAAGATGATCTCCATGTCCCGTAGGCAGGCGGCCATGCGACGGTTGGTGTAGGCATTGCCACCGGGAGCGATCAGATCCGGCTCTTGAGCAAACAAAGACCGAGCTGCGTTGGTTACGATTTGGGCGGCGTTGCTGGTCATGCGGTTGACGGCATCCAGGCGCTTGTTGCCCTCTGCCACCAAAGCCGCCAGACGGTCAAAGTCTTGGTCACTTAAAAAGGCACCGCGTGCATCTGCCTGAGCGATCACCCGGGTAAAGGCGTCTTGCATGATGGATCTCCTTCTGGTCTTTCCAAAAAGCGATGAGCGACTGGCTGAACCTCCCAAAAGCCAAATCCCAAGCTTTTTTGCGGGATCCTCTTTGACCTCCAAAAACTGGGGATTCCGTGGCAGCAGGCTGCTCAAAACTACCCCCACCGAACCCCCCAATTTTTAGATAGGTCAAGAACCTCTGCGACTTTCAGACAGCCGAGCATCCAGCCTAATTTTATATCGCGGGAGGGATGAGTGTTTTGTGAAGATTTACAAACCCATCGATACCAAAATGTCTGCTTAGCCTGGGATCCCCCGACTGTGGGGCGCAGCAGGGGGGAAATGGGTCTACAGGCTGGCTTACGGAATGTAAACATTTGTTTTGAGATGGAAGCAACCTGAGTTGGCGCCCTCCTGAACAGAACTGACGTTCTCCCCACGGCTAAAGCCGGGGGATTTTTCCGCCGCTCCACGCTCCTCGCGCTTCGGTCAGCGCTCTGGAGGGGTCACCTCTTGCAGGGCCGCTTTGAGGGCTCGACAAAAGTGAGCTATTTGTTGCAGTCCTTCTTCAGGCGTGGGGGCTTTGGCCAGCCGTTGCACAAATGCGCTGCCCACAATCGCCGCATCTGCTCCCCAGAGAGCGATCTGGCGGGCCTGGTCGGGAGTGGAGATGCCGAAGCCCACCCCAATCGGCAGGGGGGTTTGTTGGCGCAGTTGCTGCAGCAAAGCCGGGATCCGCTTTTCCAGGGTGGCCCGTTCGCCGGTAACGCCGGTGGTGCTGACCAAGTAGACAAAGCCACTGGACTGCTGGGCAATGCGGCGCATGCGCTCCGGGGGGCTGGTGGGGGCCACCAGCAGGATGAGGTCGATCTCTTCGGCCTGGGCTGCTTGTCGCAGGGATCCCGCCTCTTCCAGAGGCAAATCGGGGACGACCAAACCGGCACAGCCGGCCTGCCGCAGTTGATGCAGAAAGTTGGGGATGCCGAGCTGGTGGATGGGGTTGTAGTAGGTGAACAGGATCAGGGGGGCCTGCAGAGAGAGGCGGCGCAAGCCTTGTAGAATGGCGCCCAAAGTGACTCCCCGGCTGAGGGCGCGGGTGGCTGCTGCTTGGATCACCGGCCCATCCGCCAAGGGATCCGAGTAGGGTACCCCCAGCTCGATGAGATCGGCGCCACTCTGATCCAGAACCTGCAAAGCCTCAAAGGTGGTTTCCAAGTTGGGATCCCCAGCGGTGAGGTAGGGGATGAGGGCTTTTTCACCACGGCTGCGCAGCGCCTGAAAGCAGGCTGTGATCCGAGTGGGCATGGGATCCATCCGATCTGGGGAGATCGAGAGAGTTGAGAGCATCCCCCACTGTAGCGTCTGCCGGGATCCCTAGGGGAGAGGCACAAAATCGTAGCCGGTACCGGAGCGGTTGCCGGGCTCAACCCGCACCAGCACGTTGGGAGCGTTGCGGTCGCCGGAGGGCAAGAAGCGCACTTCTCCGGAAGCGCCGTCCGGCAAGCGGAAGTTCGGGTCGCCCAGGGCGGCGAGAACAGCGCTGCGGCTGGGGGATCCCTGCTGGATGGCTCGCAAAAAAGCCCGGGTGGCGTCGTAGGCCAGAGCGGTGCGCCAGCTCACCTGCCCTCCCCAGAGCTGGGCTGCCTTCTGGGCAAACTCGCGGTTGCGCGGCACCTGGGGATGCCAGGGTACCGCCACCACCAAGCCCTCTACCGCTGCTCCCCCTTCTTGCAATGTGGTGAGGCTGAAGAGCACATCGCCGCCCAGAAGAGCAAGGGGCTTACCAGCTACAGCGTTCTCGCGGGCTACGGCCAGCGCTTTTTCGGCTACGGAAGCCGTGGGAGCTAAAAAAGCTACCTGGGCTCCTTGGCCGACGGCCCTTTGCAGGCTGGCCTGGGGGTTGAAGTCCGACGCCGATAAGTCGAACTCCGCCAGCACGATGCCCCCTTCGCTGGTCAGGGTGGAGGCAAAGGCGTCCCGCAGGCTGGTACTGTAAGCGCTGTTGGGGTTGTAGAAGATGGCCACCCTTTGCAGCCGCAACGTGCTGAGAGCATAACGGGCCAGTTGTGTGCCGGCCACTTGATCGGAGGGCACGGTGCGAAAAATGGCATCCCCCAGCATGCTGATGCGAGTGCTGGTGGAGGTGGAGGAGATCATCGCCAAGCCGGCAGGCTGATAAACCTCGGCTGCAGCCAGGGTGGCATCGCTGGTGTTATGGCCAATCACCCCCAAGATCTCAGGCTGCGCCACCAGGGCTTTGGCCACCGCTGCTGCTCGCTCAGGGTTATCGCCATCGTCGGCAATCACTACCCGCAGCAGCCGTCCTCCGATTCCCCCCTGTTGGAAAAGCTCCTCCTGAGCTTGCGCCACCCCGCGCAGGGTCTCTTTGGCGCGGTTGGGGTTGCTGGAGATGGGCACCACCACCGCCAGGCTCAAGGGACTGCCCTGCTGCTGGGCACGGGCATTGTTCAAGAAAATGCGAGCTTCCGGGTCGTTGCGGTTGCTTTGCAGCCCCATCTCCAACACCGGGATGGCTGCGCTGAGGTTACCTTGGCGCAACAGCTCTGCAGCGGCAACGGCAGCGGGACTGCTATCGGCAAACAAGGTGCGCTCGCCGCTGGTCAGGAGCAGATCTTGTGCTCCACCCCCCAACCCTGGCAGCGATACTGGCGGTAGAGAAATGCCTTCCGGCCAGCGAACATAGCCCGCCTGCCAAGCGCGATGACCGCCCCAGAGTAGCAATAGCCCCAAGGCAATGTAGACAATGGGTGGCGGAGACTTGACAACCATGATTCAGGGAAGAAAACGCCGACCTTCGGCCAGCAAAGACACTGCTCGCGCCCTCAGGGATCCTCAAAAACCCGTCTTTTCAAGGATTTTCAGAGGCTTCTCGAAGAATAACTTAAGGGTGGGGACGGTAGGAAGGGCTGTTGCGGTATTGACGCTCTAGCTGCTCCACAATGGAAACAGGAACAGATGGGGTTTCTGGGGGCTCTTCTGGTGGGGTGCCGGCCTGCGGTCTGGTCTCCGCGTTGAACTGCCGAGATGTTGCCCAAACCACTGCTGCAATCAGCAAAAGGACGATAGCGGCACCGTAAAGAAAGGCGACGATGGCCATCGGGTCAATGGTTTAGCTTTCCCCTTCCATGATAAAGGCTGTCGAGAATCACCCACTTCGGGATCCCTTGGAGCAAGCGCTGTGGGACTGGCATCGGGGACAGGCCAAGGGATCCCTTCTCTTACATGCCTACAGCCTGGAGGGGATCCCGCTGGCGGAAGAGCCCCAGGTGGTCTCCCCAGAGGTGTTCTTCACCCAAGAGTTGCCGGAGGTGGAAGCCTTGGCCTTGGAACTCTGCCGCGGTCGGGTGCTAGACATCGGCGCCGGTACGGGCCGCCACAGCCTGCTGCTGCAGGAAGAAGGATTTGCCGTGGCCGCTTTGGATCGCTCCCCTGTGGCTTTGCAGATTATGGCAGAGCGGGGGGTGCGTTGCCGCATTGCCGCCGATCTTTTCCACTGGCCGGGGCCGGAGGATCCCTTCGATACGCTGCTGTTGCTGATGAATGGCGTCGGCTTGGTGGGATCCCCGTCGGGGTTAGAGCATTTTTTGCGCTTGGCCCGGCACTGGATCCAGCCCACGGGGCAGTTGCTCTTAGATTCCACCGATCTGAGCGATGCCGGCAACCCTGCGGATCTGGAGGATCTGCCGGCAGAAAGAGAATCAGAAAACTGGGAAAGCCCCTCTGGCAAGCTGACCGAGCCTGCCCACCTCGAAGCAGGTGGCTCAGAAGATTGGCAGGAAGGGAGCGAGGCAAAAGCCAAGGTAGTGAACTTTGTAGCCGAGTACAACGGCCAGCGGGGGGATCCCTTTCCCTGGCTATTTGTAGATCCGGAAACCCTGCTGCAGTGTGCCCACGCCAACGGCTGGCAGGGGCAGATTGTCTATCAAGAGCCGGAGGGGGCTTTTCTGGCACGCCTCACCCCCTTCTGAAGGACTCGCTAGTGGGAAAGGATCTGGGATAAAAACAGGCGGGAGCGCTCTTCTTTCGGATTGCTGAAAAACTCTTGGGGGGTGTTTTCCTCCACGATCTTGCCGCGGTCGAAGAAGATAATCCGATCCGCCACCTCGCGGGCAAAGCCCATCTCGTGGGTTACACACACCATGGTCATCCCCGAGCGGGCCAACTCCCGCATCACGTCCAGCACCTCCTTGATCATCTCTGGATCCAAGGCCGAGGTGGGCTCATCGAAGAGCATCACCGCCGGATTCATGGCCAAGGCGCGGGCAATCGCCACCCGCTGCTGCTGCCCCCCCGAGAGTTGCCCCGGGTATTTTTCTGCTTGCTCGGCGATCCCCACGCGGCTTAGCAGTTCCATAGCCCGCTCTATCGCCTCACTTTTTTTCATCTTTTTCACGTGGATTGGGCCAAGGGTTACATTTTGCAAAACCGTGAGATGGGGAAACAGGTTGAACTGTTGAAAAACCATGCCCACCTCGCGGCGAATGGCATCGATGTTGCGCAGGTCGCTGGTTAGCTCAATGCCATCTACCACAATGCGCCCTCTCTGGTGTTCTTCTAAGCGGTTCAACGTGCGAATAAACGTTGACTTGCCCGAACCTGAAGGCCCACAGACCACCACCACCTCTCCGCGGCGGATGCGGGTGGTAATGCCCTTGAGGACGTGGAAATCGCCGTACCATTTGTGAACATCTTCGCATTGGATAATGTCAGCGCTGGCTGCACTTTGCGGAGAGAGTGAAGACCTTATGTGCGGGGATCCTTGCATGGGTGGGTGACTCCCTAAGTTTCACCAAAGCAGGCATGGGTACCATGGCAGAACTGGCCGAGCCACAACCGTAGCCTCTGCAACATTTCCATACGCCCTGACATGTAAGGCTTTGAGAAAATCGTAGGCGCCTATGGCAAACCATTCTATGGGGTGTGGGGTGTGGCAGGAGTGTAACCCAATGGCACGGTATCTCGGTTGAAGTGCCGTGTATGAACGACTGTTGACGACGAAGATCTTGAGGATTGACATGGGGTAATTTTATGAACTGGATAAAGCATTTGAACGGATTGGCTCCCTTGGCCGGGGCACTGGCGTTGTCTATGGGCCTGCAGTCCCTTCCCGCTTGGGCGCAGCTGGGGCCGCTCACCGACCGCATCAAGGCTCGGGGCGAGTTGATCTGTGGGGTAAACAACCAACTGCCCGGATTCGGCAACCTGGATGACCAAGGCAAGTATGTGGGTTTTGATATCGACATCTGCCGGGCGGTAGCTGCCGCTCTCTTTGGAGATCCGGACAAGGTTCGATACGTCTACCTGACGGCGGCCAATCGCCAGTCTGCGATTCAGTCGGGCGAGGTCGATATGATTAGCCGCAACACCACCTGGACCCTCACCCGGGATCGCGAGTGGGCGGTGACCTTCGGCCCCACCACCTACTACGACGGCCAAGGATTTATGGTGCGGAAGTCGCTGGGGGTGGAAAAGCTGGAAGACCTGAACGGGGCCACCATCTGTGTGATTGCCGGCACCACCACCGAGCTGAACTTGGCGGATACCTTCCGCGCCCGTGGCATTGCCTTTACGCCAGTAACCTTCGACGGCGATGATTCCTCTTTCAACGCCTACGAAGAGGGCCGTTGCGATGCCATCACCAGCGACCAAAGCGCCCTCATCTCCCGCCGGGCCAGCTTGGCTTCTCCCGACGACCACGTGATCTTGCCGGAGGTGATCTCCAAAGAGCCCTTGGGGCCGCTGGTTCCCCACGGAGATGAGAGTTTCTCCGACATTATGAACTGGACGGTCTACGCCCTCTTCTATGCAGAAGAAAAGGGGATCACCAGCGCCAATGTGGACGAGTTCCTCAAGTCCGAGGATCCCGACATTCGCCGCTTCTTGGGCCAGGAAGGCAACCTGGGAGAGCTGCTGGGCCTGAAGCCGGATTGGGTGGTCAATGTCATCAAGGCGGTGGGCAACTACGGCGAGATCTTCGACCGCCACCTGACCCCCTTGGGCGTGCCGCGGGGCTTGAACCAGCCCTACACCAAAGGCGGGATCCAGTACGCGCCGCCTTTCCGCTGATCGGCTGATTCGGAATCCGGGCCTAGGGATCCCGGTTGGTCAGTACCGGCCAGGGATCCCCTATTCTCTGCTGTGCTCTGAATTTTTGCTTGCCCCGCATGACTTCTCTGTCCGACCAGTCCCACCTTCGCCCCCCCTGGTGGCGGAATGAGCGCATCCTAAAAGTTCTGCTGCAGGTGGCCTTTGTCGTGGCCGTGCTGCTGGTGTTCGGGATCCTCGCCCAAAATCTCCTCGCCAGCATGCGTCGCCTGGGCATCAGCTTGGGATTCCGCTTTTTGGGCAACTCTGCCAACTTCGGCATCACCGAAGGGCTTATCCCCTACGACCCTTCCGAGAGCTACCTGAAGGCGCTGGTGGTGGGGGCGGTGAACACCCTCTGGCTGTCCGCGGTCAGCATTGTGTTGGCGACGGCGATGGGCTTTGTCTTGGGGATCGCCCGCCTCTCCAGCAACTGGCTGGCCCGCCAATTGGCTACCGTCATCACCGAGATCTTTCGCAATGTCCCGGTGCTGCTGATCGTGATCTTCTGGTACCAGGGGGTGATCCTCACCCTGCCGGGGGTGCGCAACAGTCTCTCCATCGGCGGGCTTGTCTTTATCAACCAGCGGGGAGTGAAGCTGCCCGGGTTGGATCCCAGCGGCTGGCTGGTTCCCGCGCTGGCCATTGTAATCGCGGCTGGGTGGGGGATCCGCAAGCTGCTCCTGGCCCGTCGCCCCGAGCTGGGATCCCTGCAGCGGAACCTGTGGGTGGCTGCGGGGGTGGCGCTGCTGGCGGTGGCCTGCTGGGTGCTCTTCCCAGAGCCGCCGGTGCGGCTGGATGTCCCGGTACTGGAGCGCTTTAACTTCCGGGGTGGGATCCAGCTTTCGGCGGAGTTTACCGCCATGATGCTGGGCTTGGTGACCTACACCGGCTGCTACATTGCCGAAGTGGTGCGGGGATCCTTTTTGGCGGTGCCGCGGGGGCAGTGGGAGGCAGCCCGGGCCGTCGGCCTGTCGGAGCTGCAAACCTTTCGCTTGGTGATTGTGCCCCAGGCCCTGCGGATCATGATCCCCTCGTTGAACACTCAGTATCTCACCCTGATCAAAAACTCCAGCTTGGCCATTGCCGTTGGCTTTTCCGATCTGTTCAACATCAGCAGCACCATCATCAATCAGTCGGGACGCTCGGTGGAGATGTTCGCCATCCTCATGGCCACCTATCTGACCTTCAACCTGGTGGTTTCCTACGGCATGAACTGGCTCAATGCCCGCGTCAAATTGGTGGAGCGCTAACCCATGCCCAGCAGTCTCTCCTCCCCCCTTGTAGAAGAAAAGGTACTCCCCCCCAGGGAGAAACAAAGTCCTCTGGCTTGGGTGCGCCGCAACCTGTTCGACTCCTGGCTGAGCACCTTGCTCACCTTGGTCTCTGCCTTGGTGTTGGCCTGGGCAATTTCCCTGTTCTGGAACTGGGCGTTCACCCAAGCCCGCTGGGAAGTGATCCCGGCCAACCTGAAAATCTTTGCCAGCGGCACCTACCCCAGCAGCCAACTGTGGCGGGTGTGGGCGGTGTTGGGAATTGTGCTGGCCACCTTGGGGGTAGCGGGGGGGGCTTGGGGCGGTGTGCTGCTGCACTACCTCATTCTCTTGGGAGCTGCTATGGGCTTGGCCGCGTTCCTGCCTTTGGGAACCCAGTCGCAGGGGTGGCTGGCGGTTTGCTCTGGCGTCACTTTTGCCGCTATTGCCCTCAGTCGGGGACGGGAATCCTGGCGGCTGGCTTCCATCTGGGTTTGGGCCCTGATCTTGCCCCTCTGTCTGCAGCTGCTGCTGGGCGACCTGGGCCCCAATTGGCCGGCAGTGCGAACCGAGCAACTGTCTGGACTGCTGCTGACCTTGATCTTGGCGGCAGCCGCCATGATCATCGGCTTCCCCATTGGGGTGTTGCTGGCGTTGGGCCGGGCCAATCGGGCGTTGCCGGTAATCCGGATCTTCTGCACGCTGGTGATCGAGCTGGTGCGGGGGGTGCCCCTGACCACCATTCTGTTTGCCGCCTGGCTGTTGGTGCCCTTCTTTCTGGGGGGGATCAGCGTCAACCTGATCATCAGGGCGGAGGTGGCCTTCATCTTGTTTACAGCCGTGTACGTGGCCGAGGACGTGCGGGGCGGCCTGCAGTCAATCCCGCTGGGCCAGCTGGAGGCGGCACGGGCGCTGGGCTTGAACCCCTTTCAAGTGACCGCTTTGGTGATTTTGCCCCAGGCGTTGCGGGCAGCTGTTCCGGCGCTGGTGAACGAGTTCCTCACCCTCTTCAAAGACACGTCACTGGTGTTCATTGTCGGCCTCATCGACCTGCTGCAGGCGGGGCGGGTGGTGTTCACTAACCCCAACTGGCTGGGCACCCAGCGGGAAGTGCTGTTTTTTATCGGCCTGATCTACTTTATCTGCTGCTTTGCCATGGCTTACGCCGCCCAGCAGGTGGAAAAGGCGCTGGGCTTGGGCAAGCGCTAAAAACTGCAACCGCTCCCCTTCCCAGTTTCATCTGCTCAGGCCCCGGGATCCCCTTAACAGGCCAGGGCTACATCCCCCTATAGCGGCTCGACAAGTGCTTTTCCCTGGAGAGGGGGCAGCGCTAAGATAGCGGGGAACGTCTCGTTACACCTTGGCCCATGACCCTTGCCTCTGAGACCGAATCCCCGGAGCAAGCCGCGGCGGCCCCTGAGTCTGGTCGGGTGCGGGATCCGGAGTTTCCCTACGAGGTCGAGATGACCTTGATGGAGCACTTGGAAGAGCTGCGCAGCCGCCTGTTGGCCAGCGTGATCGCGGTGGTGATCTGCATCATCGCTTGCTTTGCCGTGGTGAACCGCATTGTCGCCCTGCTGGAGGTGCCCGCTCGGGGGGTTACCTTTTTGCAACTGGCGCCGGGGGAGTATTTTTTCGTTTCTGTGAAGGTGGCGGCCTACTCGGGGCTATTGCTGGCCACACCCTTTTTGCTCTACCAAATTGCCCGCTTCGTCTTGCCGGGGCTGAGCGTGAAGGAGCGCAAGCTGCTGGGGCCGGTGGTGCTGGGATCCAGCCTTCTCTTTGTGGCCGGCTTGGTCTTTGCCTACTATCTCCTCATTCCGGCGGCGCTTAACTTTTTCATCCGCTACGGCGAAGGGGTGGTGGATCAGGCTTGGTCCATCGACCGCTACTTTGAGTTTGTGCTGCTGCTGCTGTTCAGCACCGGCCTGGCCTTTCAGGTGCCGATTTTGCAGGCGCTGCTGGGGGCGCTGGGGCTGGTGACTGCCGAGCAGATGTTCAAGGGCTGGCGCTATGTGGTTCTGGGCGCGGTGGTGGCGGGGGCCATTCTCACCCCCTCGACGGATCCCCTCACCCAGAGCCTTTTGGCCGGGGCTGTGACGTTTCTATATTTGTTTGGCATTCTGCTGGTGAAGCTCCTTGGCAAATGAGCCGAAGCTGCATGCGCTGATCTTGGCGGCTGGGTTTTCCACGCGGATGGGAGAGCCGAAAGCCTTTCTGCCCTGGAAAGACGGGCAAACCCTGCTCTCTTACCAGATTTTTCAGTGGCGACAGGCGGGGTTTCAACCCTGGGTGGTGCTGGGATCCCAGCATTTGGCGGCAGCCCAACCCCACTTGGCAGGGGCAGAGGTGCTGGTCAATCCGGCTCCTGAGCTGGGCAAGACCCACTCCATTCGGGTAGGGGTGGAAGGGATCCCTGCCGATTTTCAGGTGCTGGCCATTTCGGCGGTGGATCAGCCCCGCCCGGCGTGGATCTACCACAGCTTGCTGGAGTACCATCTGCGCCACCGCGCTTGGGCTACTGTGCCGGTGCATCGAGGACGACGGGGGCACCCTACCCTGATCGACAGGCGCTTGCGGGAAAAGCTGTTGGATCTCCGAGAAGAAACCCTGGGCCTGCGCCGGTTGTTGCAGGATCTGGGCAGGCGGGTACAGGAGGTGGAGCTCTACACTCCTGAGATCTTCCTGGACTGCAATACCCCTGCCGATGTGGAGGCCGCTGCTGCCGGTTGCGACAGCGTTGCCCAGGAGTGAGGGGATCCCCTTCAGCATTTGTCCTGCGACCGGTCGCCTCAGCGGTACCGAGCACTTCGGCGTTGCCCAGCAAGATGTTCTTCCCATTGCTCGTATGAGAAAGGGCCTTTATCCTGCCAGCACCTACGATCCTGCCTGCCCGGTCGGCAGCTACTGGGACAGCACGATAGCAGATCCCGGTTGGCGGCATCCGGCACCTTTGCAAGCGCAGGTGGGCGCGGAGGTGGTCATTGTGGGGGGAGGATTGACGGGGCTATCGACGGCCTTGCACCTGGCCCGCGACCACGGCATCCATGCTTGTCTGCTGGAGGCGGGATCCCTGGGTTGGGGGGCCTCGGGACGCAACGGTGGCTTTTGCGGGGTGGGGTCGAGCCACCTTACCCACACCCAGATGGTGCGGCGGGTGGGCCTGGCAGAGACAGAGCGCTACTACCGGGATCAATGGCAGGCAGTGGAAACCGTTCAGGAGCTGGCGGCCAGCGAGGGCTTCTCCCTAGAGGCCCAGGGACAGGGCTGCTACGCAGTGGCCCATCGTCCCCAGGCGTGGTCGGAATTGGAGGCCGAGTACCAGATCTGTACTCAGGTGGCGGGCTACCCGGCCCAGCTTCTCAACTCCAAAGAGCTGCGGGAACGCGGCTTCGACAGCCAAGAGAACCACGGTGCTTTGCACATCGGGGTGGGGTTTGGCCTCAACCCCCTCAAGCTCACCCAAGGGCTGGCCCAAGCAGCCCACCGGTGGGGGGCAAAACTGTACAGCGGCAGTCCGGTCATGGCCTGGGAAAAGGTGGGATCCCAACACATCTGTCACACGCCGGGAGGAACGGTGCGCGCTCGGCACTTGGTCATTGCCACCAATGGCTACACCCCAGAGGCCCTGTATCCCCAACTGGCGGGATCCCTGTTGCCGGCACTGTCCAACATCCTGGTCACCCGACCTCTAACGCCTCAGGAGCAGAAAGCGCAGGGGTGGTGGGATCCGACGCCGCTCTACGACATGCGGCGGCTGCTGTTCTATTACCGTCTGCTGCCGGATGGGCGTCTGCTGTTTGGGGGACGGGGTGGCACCCGCGATACCCCGACGGAGCGACAGCAGTTGCGCACTTGGATGACCCGACAGCTCTATCGTCTTTTCCCTGCTTGGGAAGGGGTGGAGATCGAGTACGCCTGGAATGGACTGGTCTGCCTTTCTCGGCAGTTTCACCCCCATATTGGCCCTTCGCCGGCGGATCCCAGCCTGTGGTACGGCTTGGCCTATCACGGCAGCGGTGTGGCCACAGCAGTGTGGGCGGGCAAAATGCTGGCCCAGGAGATCGCCGGGATCCCTTCTCAGATGAGCGCTCTGTTTCGCCAGCCGCCCCGCTCTTTCCCTTTGCCCTGGCTACGGCTTCACTACCTGCGGCTGGGGTATCTCTGGTGGCAGTTGACGGATGGATAGCCTCTCCAAGTGTGCGGGGGATCCCTCTGTTCGGCAGAGAAGTCCTGCCCTAGTCTGGTTGTAGTTCGGGTGGAAACCATCGCTTGTCGTTGCTCCTGAGGTATCCAGTGCTGCTCACGTCTTGCCATCGGCCTGCTCCAGATCCGTCTCCTCTCGAAGCCCAATCGGCAGCCTGTCGCCGCCAACGGCTCTCGCAAGCGGGGCAGCGGCTAGGGTTTGCATTGCTGCTCAGCCTACCCACCATGTTTTGGCCTTGGCCCGGATTTGCCCAAATTGCCGGATCCCTTCTCAGCCCTTTGGTGGCGGCTTGGATCCGTTCTGAGGTGCGGAGGGTCGATAACCTGCAGGTACAGATTGCCGGCTCTGACGCCCAGATTTTGAATGGGCAGATCCCTCAGGCCCAGGTGTCGGGAGACAACCTCAGCTATCAAGGCTTTCAGGTCAGCCATCTGCGGCTGCGGGGCCAGGATATTCGCCTCAATGTGGGCGAAGCCATCCAGGGACGGAGCCCGCTGCGGCTATTGGCCCCTGTGCCGGTGCAGGTGAGTTTACGCCTCACCGAGGAAGACCTGAACCGCACCCTTCAGGCTCCCCTCATCCAAGCCCAACTGGCCCAGGCCCAGGTGCAGTTGCCCGTTGGGGGCCAAGTGGTGCCCTTTCTCATCCGCCAGCCTCAGGTCACGCTGGAACAGGGTCGGCTGCGCATCCAGGCTAACCTGACCACTCCGGAAGGGGTGGAAGCGCCGGTGACGGTGCTGACCGGCCTAGAAGCCCAAGGCCCCAACCGGTTGCGGCTGGTCAATCCCCTCTGGGTGAGCGAAGGCCAAGAGATCCCCATCCCCGGCCTGGCCGATTTCCCCATTCAGTTGGATCCCGGCGTGCGCATCGACCGCTTGGAGTTGCAGCCCGGCCAAATCCTCTACGAAGGGATCCTGACCATTTACCCAGAAGTCGCAACCGTGCCGCAGGGATAGTTCGCCTGGGCAGGACGGAGACCTTTCCCGTTCAGCAACGGGTGTGATCGGGATCAATCTCAAAGGGTGTGCCTCTGGGCGAGGATCCCTCTAGCAACCGGAGGGAAAGGGATCTTGCTGGCCGTTTGCGTTGGTGCCCCGTCGGGAACCGCACCGTCCACAAGACGAGAGCGGCATCGACTCCCTTCGGTAGCCGGACAGGAGTGGTGTATTGAGGTGAGATCATGATCCAGCCATCCAACTGCAAACTCGACCCCTGGGTCGCGGTAGCGGTGCGGAGCACTTGCGGCTGGGCGCTGCTGCTGATTTTGTCGGTTGGTTTTTTGGGGGGATGTGCTGGCGACCCGGTTTCTACAGTCCCTCTGGATGGCGCTGCTGTCGGCACGCGGACGGCCACTCCCGAAGGCCGATCCTTTTCCGATATTCAGCCCGGTCGCGAGCCCCGTCTGAAACACCTTTGGGCCAGCTTTGTCATCAGCCCCCAGCAATTGCAATCTGCCCGCGAGGCTTCTGTCTCTCTCCATCCGCAGGCCATTTTTCCCTGCACCGACTGCGAAAGCCTGCCGGGATCCCCGCCCCCCACTGCTTCCCCCGCTCCAGGCACCTACCGATCTGACCAGCTCACCTTCTCCTTCCGGGTTGAGCCCAATGAGACGTCCACCCGCCTCAGGGGTAGCTTTCACCTGGATACCACCACGCCTCTGATCCACCCCGGCGCAGGGGTGCGCTTGGTAATCCAACGGGCTTTCTGGGGGGAAGACCCGCTGGAACCGCTGCCACCTCCCCAGGACTTTCACCCTCAGCAGATCATCCGAGGCCAGTTCCAGGAGCGCAGTTGGATCCTCCCTTTCTCCCTGCCGCATCCCCCTGCCGGTGAGGTCTTGCCGCCGCTGCGGCTGGAGGTTGTTCTCACCTCGCCAATCCCACCCGATTCCGCCCCCTTTCTGCGGGGTAGGCCGCTGCCGCCACCTCCGGGTCGGCTGTATCACGGGGTCGCTTGGCCGGGCATTCCCACTTGGGATCAACTCCTCGCCTATCGCCAGGCCATCGGTCAACCCCCCGCCTGGGCAGCCGTGGATCACCTCTGGGATCCCCGCCAGGACTTTCCACAGCAGTTGGCCAGTCGCCTGCGGGAAAGCGGCTCAGTCCCCTACCTGCGCCTGCGGCTAGATCCAGCCCAACTTTCTGCCTTGGCCAATGGGGATCACGATGAGACCTTGCGCTCTTGGGCCCGCGGGATCCAGCGCTTTGCCACCCCCATCATCCTGGCCGTCGTCGTTGGCGACGGGGATCCCGAACGCGCTCGCGGTAGCGGTGGGGAGCCCTTTGGTGGGACGGAGTCCTCGCTGCAACAACGGGCTTACCAACACCTGATGCAAACCCTGCGCTCTGTTCGCGTTAGCGGGACGGAGTCCCCGGCCAATTTGCTCTGGGTGGTGGAGCTGGACGGAGAAGATGCCAAGGCCGTGTCCACCTGGGCTCGGTTCCCTGAGATGGACTGGCTGAGCCTACAGGTAACGGGGGATCCCGCCGCTTTTGAACCGCTGTACCGCCGCCTTGAGGCCCTCAACCCGGAAGTGCCTGTGGTGATCCGCGGGCCAGCCCTGGGCTCGGAAGCCTCTCAACCGCTGCTGGAAGGTCTGGAGGCGCAGCGCTGGCCTCAGGTGATCGGCTGGAGCTGGACTTTAAGCCCGGACGGGATCCCTCCTGCAGCCGCACAAGATTGGCGGCAGCATCTGCAACAGGGGGATCCCCAGATATGGCTGGGGGAAATGCGGGTGCAGCCCCCGCCCAGCCCCCTTCCCTCGCCCAAGCTCTGAGAAAGGGCGCCCTGTCTGGAAAAACCTCCCGGAAAAGTCGATAATAAGCCAGCCGTTTTACCTTTCCTTCAGGAATTGTGGCCCTGATCCCCTCATCACCTCCCCTGTCCCGCTTCGCCCAGGCCATCCAGCAGGGGGAATTTCTGCTCACCGCCGAGATCACCCCCCCCAAGGGATCCGACACCAGCACCCTGCTGTCTTTGGCCCAGCAGCTCAAGGGGCGGGTGCATGCCATCAACATCACGGACTCCAACCGAGCCATGGCCCGCATGAGCCCCTTGGCGGCCTCGGTGCTGTTGCATCAGGCGGGTGTTGAACCGATCCTGCAGTTGGCCTGTCGGGATCGCAACCGCCTGGCCCTCCAGGGGGATCTGTTGGGGGCCTCAGCTCTCGGCCTGCGCAATGTGTTGGCCCTCACCGGGGATCCCATCCACATCGGCGATTGCCCCGATGCCCGCCCCGTATTCGATCTGGAGTCGGTGCGCTTGCTGCAGCTTATCCAACGGCTGAACAATGGCCTCGATTGCAACGGCAAACCTCTCCCGGATGGGGGCACGCATCTGTTGGCAGGGGCAGCGGTAGAACCCCAATCGGGCAGCTTTTCCGGCCTGGAGCGGCGCTTCCACCGCAAGCTGGAAAACGGAGCCCAATTTTTCCAAAGCCAGATGGTCACCGACTTCGAGCAGCTGGAGCGCTTCATGGATAAGTTGGGCCGTCCCGCCGGCAAGCCCATCCTGGCTGGCATCTTTTTGCTCAAGTCGGCCAAAAATGCCGAGTTTATCAACCGCAACCTGCCAGGAGTGAAGATCCCAGACGGGATTATCCAGCGGCTGGCCAACGCCGCCCACCCCCTCGAAGAAGGGATCCGCATTGCCGCCGAACAGGTGCGTCAGGCCCGCCAGATCTGCCATGGGGTGCATCTGATGGCCGTCAAAGCCGAGCACCTCATCCCCCGCATTCTGGATGAGGCCGGGATCCCTCCCCTGACCCACTAGCTCAAGACCTGCTCCAGCCCGTAGACCAAACCTTTGAGCTGCAGCACCTTGCGGATCCCCAGGATCACTCCCGGCATAAAAGCTATCCGATCCGTGGTGTCGTGTCTCAACGTGAGGGTTTGCCCCATCCCACCAAAAATGACCTCCTGGTGGGCAATCAACCCCGGCAGACGAACGCTGTGAATGGGAATGTTGGGGCCAGAGAGCCCTCCCCGCGCACCGGGGATCAGCTCTTTTTCTTCCACTGAGGACTCCGTCCCGCTGTCGCGAACGGGCGGGTTAAAAGTTTTGCCCAATTGTCCCAGCCGTTGTGCCGTCTGTAGAGCCGTGCCGCTGGGGGCATCCGCTTTGCGGTTGTGGTGCAGCTCGATGATCTCAACGTGGTCAAAATACTGCGCCGCCTGCAGGGCCATCTGCTGCAGCAAAATCATGCCGATGGCGAAATTGGGCGCGATCAAACAGCCCACACCGGACTTATCCGCCAGATCCCGCAGCCGCTCCACCTGCTCCGGCGTCAGGCCCGTCGTCCCCACCACCGGGCGTACGCCAAAGGCAATGGCCGAGCGAACATGTTCAAAGGCCGACCGAGGATGGGTAAAGTCCACCATTACGCCGCGGCTGCTGCGCTGCGACAACCTCAGCAACTGCCCCGGCAGGTCGTCGGTAATCTCCACCCCCAGGGATCCCAGGCCCAGCACCTCGCCAATATCCGAGCCCAGTTGAGAGCGGGCCACCGCCCCCACCAACCTCATGTCGGGCGTCTGGGCAACGGCTCGCACCACCTCTCGCCCCATTTTGCCCAAGGCCCCCACCACCAAAACCGGAATGGGGGATGTAGCCGCTTCTGGAGCTGTCAACTCCTGAAAGTGCTCCCCACCGCTATCGTGGTCAACTGGATCAACCGATGTCGTCACCCGCTGCCACCCTCATCCAAGCTCTACGCAACAACTGGGAAGGAGAGGGATCCCTGCAGATCCATCACAGCTTCACCTCAATATCTACTCCTGCCGGCAGATCCAGCTTCATGAGAGCATCGATGGTTTTGGAAGAGGGGGAATAGATGTCGATAATGCGCCGGTGGGTGCGGGTTTCAAAATGTTCCCGCGAGTCCTTGTCGGTGTGGGGGGAACGCAGCACACAGTAGATTCTGCGCCGCGTAGGCAAAGGGATCGGGCCGACAGGTACGGCGTCGGTACGACGAGCCGTATCCACAATTTTGTCGCAGGAAGTATCCAGCAGCCGATGATCGTAAGCCTTCAGGCGGATGCGAATTTTCTGTTGGGTCAAAGTAGGCATGGCCGGAGAGCAATCCAGAGAACGGTGGACTCGAAAAGGTCAGCAGGGAAAGTGCTCCGCACCACTGTTGCGACCGAGTTGGTCTGGGGCCTCCAGCACTCAATCCCTGCCGAGAAAAAGCAGCTTACTTCAGGATCTTGGAGACAACACCCGCTCCGACGGTACGGCCACCCTCGCGAATGGCAAAGCGCATCCCCTGCTCGATGGCGATGGGCTGAATCAGCTCCACCGTCATCCTGACGCGGTCGCCGGGCATCACCATCTCCGGCTGGGATCCGTCATCAGCCGTAAAGGAAGAGATGGTGCCGGTTACATCGGTGGTGCGCACGTAGAATTGGGGACGATAGCCGGCGAAGAACGGCGTGTGGCGACCTCCTTCCTCTTTCTTGAGGACATACACCTCAGACTCGAAGCTGGTGTGAGGAGTAATGGTCTTGGGCTTGGCCAGCACCATGCCGCGCTCCACTTCGTTCTTCTGAATGCCCCGCAACAGCACACCAACGTTGTCGCCGGCAATCCCTTCGTCGAGGGTTTTCTGGAACATCTCCAGGCCGGTAACGGTGGTAGAGCGAGTTTCTCGCAGGCCCACCAGTTCCACCGTTTCGCCCACTTTGATGCGGCCCCGCTCGATCCGGCCCGTGGCCACCGTGCCCCGACCAGTAATCGAGAAGACATCCTCCACAGCCATCAGGAAGGGCTTGTCCACATCCCGCTCAGGCGTGGGAATGTAGGAGTCTACCGCATCCATCAGCTCATAAATTTTGTCCACCCAAGGATCTTCGCCCCGCTGGGTTTTGGGGTTGGCGGTCATTCTTTCTAGGGCTTTCAGCGCCGATCCTCTGATGATGGGAACGTCGTCGCCGGGGAAGTCGTATTTGGAGAGAAGCTCCCGCACTTCCAGCTCCACCAACTCCAGCAACTCTGGATCATCCACCATGTCTTCTTTGTTTAGGAAGACCACCAAGCTGGGCACCCCCACCTGCCGGGCCAGCAGGATGTGCTCCCGCGTTTGGGGCATAGGCCCATCAGCCGCAGACACCACCAAGATGGCCCCATCCATCTGAGCCGCGCCTGTGATCATGTTCTTCACGTAGTCGGCGTGGCCGGGACAATCCACGTGGGCGTAGTGACGGTTGGCAGTCTGATACTCGACGTGGGCGGTGTTGATGGTAATGCCGCGAGCTTTTTCCTCTGGCGCTGCGTCGATCTCATCGTACCTTTTGGCTGTGGCCTGACCCAAAGCAGCCAAGGTGGTGGTGATGGCAGCCGTCAGGGTGGTCTTGCCGTGGTCAACATGGCCGATGGTGCCAACGTTGACATGGGGTTTGGTGCGTTCAAACTTAGCGCGTGCCATGAATCATCACTTCCTTTTTGGTTTCAGTCAGCTACTCATTTCCTTTGTTTTTGGCAATGATGGCTTCGGCGATACTGCGAGGAACTTCCTCGTAGTGGCTGAACTCCATCGTGAAGGTGCCTCGACCCTGGGTTTTGGAGCGAATGTCGGTGGCATAGCCAAACATCTCCGCCAACGGAACCTTGGCATTGACTTTGGTAATGCCGCCTTCTGTATTCATCCCCTCCATCTGGCCGCGGCGGGCGTTGATGTCCCCGATGACATCCCCCACAAAGGCTTCAGGGACTTCCACCTCGACCTTCATCATCGGCTCCAGCAGGGTAGGGCTTGCCCTGCGAGCAGCCTCCTTCAGAGCCATCGAACCGGCGATCTTGAAGGCCATTTCGCTGGAGTCCACCTCGTGGTAGGAGCCATCCACCAGAGTGGCGCGGATGTCGATCAAGGGATAGCCCGCCAGCACACCGGATTCGCAGGCTTCCCGGATCCCTTGCTCAGCCGGCCCAATGTATTCCTTGGGCACGACGCCACCCACAATTTTGGAAACAAACTCAAACCCTGTACCCGGCTCCGCCGGCTCTAGGTCGATCACCACATGGCCGTACTGGCCACGGCCACCGCTCTGGCGAACAAACTTGCCTTCCACGCGGCTGACCGGCTTGCGAATGGTTTCGCGGTAGGCCACCTGTGGGTTACCAACATTGGCTTCTACGTTGAACTCCCGCAGCATCCGATCCACCAAGATCTCTAGGTGCAGCTCGCCCATCCCAGAGATGATGGTTTGATTGGTCTCGGGATCCACAGACACGCGGAAGGTGGGATCCTCCTTGGCCAGGGCCTGCAGGGCCTTGGAGAGCTTATCGATATCGGCTTTGGTTTTGGGTTCTACAGCCACCGAGATCACCGGCTCTGGGATGAACAGAGACTCCAGGATCACCGGCGCATTTTCGTCGCAGAGGGTGTCTCCGGTGGTGGTGTCCTTGAGGCCCACCACAGCTCCCAGATCTCCTGCCCGCAGCTCATCCACGTCCAAGCGTTCATCGGCCTTCAGCACCACCAGCCGCGAGATTCGCTCTTTCTTGTTTTTGGTGGAGTTGAGCACATAAGTACCTTTGGTCAACACCCCCGAGTAGACGCGAATGAAGGTGAGATCCCCGTACTTATCACTCATCAACTTGAAGGCCAGGGCGGAGAAGGGCTCATCGTCGCTGGCACGGCGGGACACTTCTGAGCCATCTGGCAGCACCCCCTTGATGGCCGGAATATCCACAGGCGAGGGCAGGTAATCCACCACCGCATCCAGCAGCATCTGGACTCCCTTGTTCTTGAAGGCAGAGCCACACAGCATGGGCACAATTTGGCCGCTGATCGTGCCTTTGCGCAGACCCGCCATCAAGTCGGCTTCGCTCAGATCTTCTTCGGCAAAGTACTTCTCCATCAGAGCTTCGTCCGTCTCGGCCACTGCTTCCACCAGCTTGGCCCGATACTCTGCCACGAGATCTTTCATCTCCTCAGGGATGGGGGCCGGACGAATGTCTTTGCCGATCTCATCCATATAAATGCGGGCTTGCATCCGCACCAAGTCAACAATGCCGCAAAACCCGTCTTCGGCACCGATGGGCAGTTGGATGGGCACAGCATTGGCCTTGAGGCGCTCCCGGATCTGGTTGTAAACCTTGAGGAAATTGGCCCCCATGCGATCCATTTTGTTGACGAAGGCAATGCGGGGCACATTGTAACGATTGGCTTGCCGCCAGACGGTCTCAGACTGAGGCTGCACGCCGCCCACCGAGTCAAAGACGGCGATCACCCCATCCAGCACCCGCATGGAGCGCTCAACTTCAATGGTGAAATCGACGTGCCCAGGAGTATCGATGATGTTGATGGTGTACTCCGGTGCGCCGGAGAGGGGCTGGGAAGGATTTGCGGGATCCCGCTTGGTCCAACGGGTGGTGATGGCCGCAGCGGTGATGGTGATGCCCCGCTCCCGCTCCTGGGCCATCCAATCGGTGACCGCAGTTCCGTCGTGAACTTCGCCAATTTTGTGCACCAGACCGGAGTAGAAGAGAATCCGCTCTGTGGTCGTGGTCTTGCCAGCATCGATGTGAGCCGCGATGCCGATGTTTCGGACTCGTTCTAGGGGAACTGTGCGTGCCACGTCAACCTCCCAATCCTCGTCGCCCTGCGACTTGGGCAAACTAAAAAATCCTTTACAATTCTAATCTTTTTTGCCGATTTTTCTCCACCTCGCTGGAACTCTGGGTGGGCAGAACAGGGATCCCAAAAGTCTCCACTGCTCCGCCAGGCTAATTCAGTAGCGGTAGTGGGCAAAGGCTTTGTTGGCCTCGGCCATGCGATGCACCTCTTCTCGCCGCCGAATGGCGCTGCCGGTTTCGTTGGCTGCATCGATCAGCTCATTGGCCAACTTGGCGGCCATGGTGCGACCTGGACGAGTGCGCGAAAAGGTCACCAACCAGCGCAGCGCTAGGGAAGTGCCCCGTTCTCCTCTCACCTCCACAGGCACCTGATAAGTGGCTCCGCCCACCCGGCGGGCTTTCACCTCCACCAGTGGGGTGGCGTTGCGAACAGCATTTTCCAGCAAGGGCAGTGGGTCTTGGCCAGTGCGCTCCCGCACAATGTCCAGAGCTTCATAGAGGATCCTGGCAGCCAGGGATGCCTTACCCCTCATCATCAACTTGCGGATCAGCATGGTAACCAGACGGCTCCCATACTTGGGATCCGGGGGCACATCACGACGAGGGGCACGGTTGCGGCGAGACATAGGAGCTGGGTTGCTTGTTCAGATGGGGATGGCAGAAAGAAAGATGACGAGTGGGATATGGAGGGTTGAGGGTGAGGGCAAAGCTATTTTTTCTTGCCAGCGGCGGCTGGAGCTTGGCCCGGCTTGGGCCGTTTCGCCCCGTATTTGGAGCGGCCTTGCTTGCGGTCTTTGACCCCAGCAGCGTCGAGGGTGCCCCGGATAATGTGGTAACGCACGCCGGGCAAATCCTTAACCCGCCCACCGCGAATCATGACCACAGAGTGCTCCTGCAGGTTGTGGCCGATGCCAGGAATGTAGGCAGTGACCTCAAAGCCGGAAGTGAGGCGAACGCGAGCCACTTTTCGCAGCGCTGAGTTGGGCTTTTTGGGCGTTGTCGTGTACACTCGGGTGCAAACCCCCCGCCGCTGTGGACAAGCCTTCAGGGCAGGAGACTTGGTCTTGCGAGCGGCAACGCTGCGCTCCTCACGGATCAGTTGCTGAATGGTGGGCATGGGCTGGCAGAGAAGGTCACGGCTTAAATTTTAAATTATCCGGTTGAATTATCCGGCGATATTGAATCCTAGCAAGGCGGGATCCCAGCGTCAACTTGGGGATGGACTGCTGGGCTGTTAGCCTGGCCGAGTCTGAATTTCGGCCTCGTTCCCCCCTTGCCTCAGCTTTTTAGGAGACTCTGCACACCAGAAAGGATCCCTAGCAGACGATGGGCTGGTTAGATTGGTGGATTGTGCCTCCATGTCCGCTTTGCCGGCGCCCTGCCAAGGCCGTGTTCTGTCAAGACTGTCAAAGGCGGTTGCAGGCGGAGCGCCTTGCCACTTGGCCAGTCACCACCTCGCCTTTGCCACTTTACGCCTGGGGGATCCACCGGGGGGCGCTGCGCAGGGCCATCTACTGCCTGAAGTACGAAGGACAACGGCGCATTGGCTCGGTTTTGGGAGAATGGCTGGGATCCCGCTGGGTGGAAAGCCGACAGCCGTCTTCAGGCTCCCGTAGGGCCTATGGCTTGGACTATACGGTGGTGCCCATCCCGCTTCATGCGGAGCGCCTGCGGCAACGGGGCTACAACCAAGCCGCCTTGATCAGCCAAGCCTTTTGCCAGCGGACAGGTCTGAGACATTGGCCTGAGGCTCTGGTGCGGGTGCGGGCCACAGCGGCTCAACATGAGCTCAACCCGCTGCAACGACAGCACAACTTGGCCGGGGCCTTTGCCCTGAAACAAGTTCCGGCCACACCGGTTCTTCTGGTGGACGACATCTACACCACCGGCTCTACTGTGCAAGCCGCCCAGCAGGTATTGGCCGCTGCCGGGATCCGTGTAGCCGGGGTAATCGTTGCCGCTCAAACCCCAAAAGCCGCCTCTCCAGACTGGCCCGGCCCTCCAGACCCTATCCCGCCTCCACCAAATTAAAGGCCGTAACAAACATAAAGTCACAAAACTCGCGCACCAAGTTCGGATCCCGCCAGCCCTTGCGGGTTTCCTCCCGCAGCACTCCTATGGCCTGTTCGGCAGTCAAGGCGGGTTTGTAGGGGCGAGGAGAGGTCAGAGCGTCGAAAATGTCGATCACCTGAAAGACGCGGGCCAACAGGGGAATCTCTTCGCCTGCCAGCCCATCCGGGTAGCCGCTGCCATCCCAACGCTCGTGGTGGTGGCGGATGATCGGCAGCACATCCTGCATGGTGCGCAAGCCCCGACAAATGTCTTCGCCAATCAAGACGTGGGACTTCATGATCTCCCATTCTTCCGGGGTATGCTTGCCCTGCTTGCACAAAATCGCATCCGGGATCCCGACTTTGCCGATGTCGTGCAGGTAGCCGCCCCAGCGCAGGGCCTTGATCTGTTGACGAGACAGCCCCAAGTAACGGCCAAACTGTTCCCCCATGGCCACCAAGCGTTCGCAATGGTCACCCGTGGTGGGATCCCGGCTCTCCACAGCGCGGGCAATGGCAAACAACACCCTGGCAGCGTGATCCAGGTCTTCGTTCAAGCGCTTTTGGTGGATGGATGAGCGTACCCGCGCCAGCAGCTCCACGTGATCGAAGGGCTTGGTCAAAATGTCGTCGGCCCCCACCTGCATCCCCATCAGGCGATTGGAGCGGTCGGTCAGGGCAGTGATCAGCACAACGGGGATCAGGCGGGTCAGCTCATTGGCCTTCAGTTGCCGGCAGACATCGAACCCGCTCATGTTCGGCATCAGCACATCCAACAGCACCAAGTCTGGCCGAAGCCGCTCCACAGCCTCCAAAGCCTCTTCGCCGTTGGTGGCCTCGCTCACGCGGAAGTGGGCCGACCGCAACAGCTCACCGATGTAGAGGCGGCTGCTGGCCTGATCGTCCACCACCAAAACATGATCCGCCTCCGCCAGCTTCGGGTTTAGACGGGGAAAGGGGGTGTGAGTCAGGCGGGAGTTCATGGCGGCCAAAATCTAGTCTTGCATCGAGTACGAGCTTTCCCCCTCAGCCGGATTCGGCGCAACCCCACAGGGGATCCCAGTCCAGACCCCTGGCGGTAGGATGTCAACGAACTCGAATGACATCCCTTCGCCTTCACATCTGGACACACTTTATACTCAGACTTTTAAGTCTGTACTCCGCAACTTTGCTGAACCTACTGCGCTCTTTGTAAGGCTGCCTGATGGGGATCCACATTGAGAAACACGGTGGCATCTCCCTCGACGCGGATGATGCGCAAAGGGGGCAGCGAGCCCGTCGGGTTTTGGATGCGCTCTTGCAGCTTCTCGTAGAACAGCAGATCCGCCAGTTGCGCGTTCTGCGCTGCCGCTTGTCCTTTCAGCTCGATGGCCCGCTGGTTGGCCGCCGCCAGGATTAACAGTCGCTCCGTCTCTTTTTCCTGGATCTGCGCCCGTACTGCCGCCGTCTGTGCTGTAATCGAGGCTACCTGTTTGCGTTCAATGGAATCTCGCAGGGCTTGTGGAAAGTCAGGGTTGCCCAGAAACAGGCCCTCCACCTGCACCAAAGGCAAGGTTTGGCCGTCGCGGTTGACGGTGGGCATCTCTTGGCGGATCAAGTCCAGAGCCCGTTGTTCAATGGCGGCCCGCTGGCTTTTCCGGTAGAAGTTTTCCGAATCGAAAGAGGCGGAGATATCCCGAATTTTGGAGCGCACCACCGGCACCACCACCGTGGAAAGATAGTTCTCGCCGATGCTGGCGTGCAGCTCGTCCAAAGTGGCGAGGTTGGGCTTGAGGGCAATGGCCACATCGATGGCAAAGGCTTGTCCATCGGCGGTGTTCACGGTGATGGCGTTGCTGATGGCATTGGCCGAGGCGGGGTCGTTGGTAAACTCCCAAACGCGGGTGAGCACGGTGTAGGTGATCGGCGTTTCGATCCCTGGGATCCGGAAGATGGCCCCTGGCAGTTCCACCCGCCCCTTCTGCAACCCGGAAAAGGTATTGAAAACTACAGTGGCATGTCCGGGCAAAGTGACGTACAGGCAAGCGCGGAGCACTCCCAGGGCCGCCAAGACGGCGATCCCTCCTACGGTTAACCAACCCACTCTGCTTTGGGGTGCTTCTCCTGTTGGATACATGGCGGCTGCTCCCGTTCGAGGGTCGGTGAGAAGAGCTGAAGAAGCTGGGGCTGAGCCAAAAGGATTGATTTCCTAATTGAGTTATCTATTTGGTGATCAAAGTTTCCAGGCGGGATCCCAGTACTGTGGCTTTCACCACCTCTAGGTACTGCGGATTTTGGGTGAGGGCCTGTGCTTTGGCTCTCAATTGACCGGCTTCTGCCTCCGCTTGAGAAATGATGGCGCGGGCATCTTGGCGGGCCTGCTCGATCTCAAATTGCTTTTGCGCCAGTTGATTTTCGGCAATGGTCTTTGCCTCAATGGCCGCTACAAAATCAGGATCGAAATCCACATCCCGCAGCAGAAAATCCAAAACCTCGATGCCGTATTCCTTCAGCAGAAGAGCCACCCGTTCGCGGATTTGGCCCTGGAGCAGCGGACGCTCGGTAGAATACAGAGCCTGGGCAGAAAAGCCGCTGGTCTCATTCAGAATGACCGACCGGACGATGGGGGCGATGCGATCCAGGTAATTTTCCCCCAGTTGCGTATAGACCTTGGGGGCGTCCACAATGCGAAACTGCAGGGTCGCCTCAGCCGCAATCTGCTGCCCATCCTGAGAAAGGGCCACCAGCCGCGGCGCGTAGGCAGTCGGGTCGTTGTCCTTCCAGGTCAGAGCTTGGGTTTTTACATCAAAAATCACCGTGCGAGAGACAAAAGGCGGCACCCAATGGAGACCAGGCTGCAAAGCCATCGGGCTCACCCCCCCTCCCCAGGTGAACACCACCATATTTTCTCCGTTGCCCACCAGTCGCAGCGGCCTGCCCATCGCCACTAGGATCAATACGGCTCCGGCAAGGGTGGCCTTGGGCAACCAGCGACCAACTCGCCTTTCCCAACCTTCTGCTCGCATCTCCCCATCTCCTGCGCATGCAGCCATTCTCGCGGCTGTGGGGAAATGAGGCTGAGAAATCGCCGCTATCTTTTAAGTTTTCTCCAGGGATCCC
>NZ_JANSIG010000023.1:0-36309 GCF_047461975.1 Synechococcus sp. R55.3
GTAGTAATCCGTACTGAACATATTATACATTATTTTCAGTATAGTTGAGCTTATTATTGACTAGAGTCATGCTCTCAGCTTGGCACTCAAGGCTCCAGGCGGGACGTGGACTCTGGCGACAGGATCCCGTTCGCGTTGGCGGAACGGAGTCCTTTCAAGCTCGCATCGCCGGGCCACAGACCCTGCAAGACTTGGGCAACACGACGCCAGGGATCCAGCCGTTCCGTTCGCGTTGGCGGGACGGAGCCCTTGCTGCTTTGAGGCTCTGGAGAAGACTGCTCAGAGGGAGCGGGATCCCTTTCCTCCAGCCTCAGGGAAAGCTGCTGCAACTGCATGTAGATGCTGTTCACGGCCAGCATGGCCAAGACCGTGCCAAAAAACTTGGTGCGGGATCCCATAGGTCAACCCCTGTGCGAAAACAAAGATACGGTTGTCGCGGGTGCGCTAGCTCCACCTTAGCTTACGGGTTTGGCTTGCCGTTCGGAGAAAATATTGATGTTCGCGTCGGCCTTGCAAAGCCCCACGGTCAAGATTTCCCAACAAGACAATGACTGCCCCCCAAAAGCCAACCTATCATCACCTGCACACCGCCCTTTGGGTGAGCGATCTGGCCAGAGCCGAACATTTTTACGGAACGGTGCTTGGGATCCCCAAGGTGGAACGGTTGCCGTTTGACTTTCCCGGCGCTTGGTATCAAGTGGGTTCCTCCCAAATTCATTTAATCGTGGCCGAGGAGCCGATGGATCCACGGCAGCGAAGCGGAACGGGATCCTCAAAGTGGGGGCGTAATCCCCATGTGGCGCTGGGGGTAGATGACTTGGAAGCGGTGAAGGCTCGCCTGCGGCAGGAAGGGTATGAGGTGCAACCGAGCGCTTCCGGGCGAGCGGCAGTGTTCGTCCGGGATCCGGATGGGAATGTGATAGAGCTAAGCTCGATTAGCGCAACTTAGCCATGAGCCATCTCCCCTCAGCAATGCCGCCGGTTGCAACAGCGTTGCGTAGCGATATGGGTTCTCGTTGCCAGTTCGATCCGGCCATCAGCCTGGTCAGTTCCGCGCAGATGCAGTGCCTTGAGGGGCAGATCTTCTCTGCCGGCATGCCCGTTGCCGCTCTGATGGAGAAGGTGGGGCTGGCCGTTTTTGCCCAGCTGCAGAAGGATTTTCCGCAAGCCCATCGCATTGGCATCCTCTGTGGGACAGGGCACAACGGTGGCGATGGGTTGGTGGTTGGGCGAGAGCTGTGGCTGGCCCAAAAGTCGGTGAAGGTGTGGCTGGGCAAGCCGGATCTCAAACCCCTGACGGCAGACCACGCCCGCTATCTCAAGGCGCTGGGGGCAGAGTTTGTGGAGAGTCTTGAAGAGCTGGCCGATTGCGATTTGTTAATTGATGCCCTGTTTGGGATCGGTCTGAACCGGCCTTTGGGGGAGCCTTGGGCGGGGGCGGTGGGGTGGGCCAATGGCAGTGGGATCCCCATCCTCAGCCTGGATTTGCCGTCTGGCCTCAACGACCAAACCGGGGAAGTCTGGGGCTGCTGCATTCGCGCCAGCCATACCTATACCCTTGGCCTTTGGAAACGGGGGCTGTGGCAGGAAGCAGCTCTGCCTTGGGTAGGACGGTTACATCGCGTTGATTTTGGGATCCCCGCTTGGGCCTGCCCAGAGGATGAGGTTCCCCGGTTGTTGCTGCGGCCTTGGCAGCACTTTCCTGCGGATCCCCCTTTGGATACCCACAAATACCGCCAGGGATCCCTGTTGTTGGTGGCAGGCTCGGCAGCCTATGCTGGAGCAGCGGTGTTGGCGGGGCTGGGATCCCGCGCCAGCGGGGTGGGCATGGTGACGATGGCGGCGCCGGCGGAGTTGAAAGGACTGATCCACAGCGCCCTGCCGGAAGTCTTGGTCTATGCCTGGGAGGGGATCCCCGCTTTGCCCCAGGTGGCCGAGAAACCCTTTCAGGCGGTGGCCGTGGGGCCGGGCTTGGGAGAAACCCGCTTACCACTGCTGGAACTCCTGCTGCGGGATTGGGCCGGGATCCCCTGGGTTATCGATGCCGATGGCCTCAATGCTCTGGCGGAGATGGGGGTAGAGCGCTTACGAGAAAAAGGGATCCAAGCCATTCTCACCCCCCACCTGGGGGAATTTCGGCGGCTTTTTCCGGGGATCCCGCTCCACGATCGCATCGAGGCAGCCCAAAGGGCGGCAGCCCAGAGTGGAGCCGTGGTGGTTTTGAAGGGGGCGCGGACGGTGATCGCCTCTCCCACTGGGGAATGCTGGGTGAATCCGGAGAGCACGCCGGCTTTGGCCCGGGGTGGCAGTGGCGATGTCTTGACCGGTTTGATCGGGGGCCTAGTGGCGCGAAGAAGAGCTCAAGCCGATCAACCTTTGGACGCTCCCGCCTTGCTCAGTTGCGCCTGTGCAGGGGTGTGGTGGCATGCTCAGGCGGCTGTCCATCTGGCACGGGAACGCGGCCTAACGGGAGTGGATCCGGCACGGCTGGCGGAGCATTTGCCCCAGGTGCTGCAAGCTCTTCAACAGGAGCAAGTTGTCCATACCGTGTCGCAGGCGGGTGAATAAATACTCTAAGTCATAGCCCAAGCCTTCCTGCTTGCTCCTACCCTCCACTAGGGGTCACCCGGTAAAGGGCACAGGAATAGAATTCTGGCTGGTTACTCGAAAGCCTTGGACAGGCCACCAAACCAAAGCCCGCATCCTCCACCACTATCTTCTCCGGCTGCAAGCTAAAATCCTGCGGGATCCGGAAAATCGGACTCAGGGATCCCTGAGGAGATACCCGCGCCAACCCACTGCGCCAAGACCCTTCTGCATCTTCCAAAAGGCGACTCCGACCCAACAAAGCCACTAGGTTGGATCCCTGTAGGTCAATATCCCGGATGGGCACAAAACTTCCCCCATTCTGTTCCCGTATCACCCGCCCATCCAACACCACCGCTAGCCCCTGACTGGGATTGGCCTTGAGAATACTTGGATCCCCTTGGTTATCGGCCAGAAAATAATACTCCTGTCCCTGCCTGACGAGCTTGGTTCTGGAGTCATCCGAGATAAGCGAAAACCCAGGCGAGAAAAAAGCACTCAAATCCATCACCTGAGTGGTTTGCCCCGTAGCATCCACCTGCAGCAACTCCTGAAACGTATTGGAACGCAGCCAATCCCGACTTTGCCGAGCCATAATCACCGGGAAGCTATACCGGGTGAAAACCAGGCTATTCCCCATCTGCACCAAATTGGAAAAGTATTCTGCAGTTCCTCCTCCAAAGGCCCCAAACGAGAGATCATCCACAAACGTCGAGACTTGGCCCTGGGCATTCACTTTGTTCAAAACCCCCACATTCCGGGTTCCAACCCCTGCATCAAAGCTCCGAGTGCCTTTCAGCAGCATCACCCCATCTTCAAATGCACCGATTCTGCGGAACCACTCTGAATAGCCTGGCCATTTATTTTTTTCTGCCTCCAGCACTGGAATTACCCCTCCAAAAGGGGTGATACGACTCACTCTCTCCCTCCTATCCCCACATGTATTGAATGAAAATTGATTACAAACTTCTTCCAGTACCCAATAATCGGAGCCAGATTTCACCAAGTCTCTGACTCGCCCGACACTGGCCAAGGGAGTGAAGGTATAGCCATCGGCCTCAGTGGTTCGATAAGTGCCCCCATACCCGGCCACTGCCTCTCCACCCATAATGGCAACATCAAAAATGCAATCTTCCAAGCTGAATCTTGGGTGCAACTGGATCCCAGAATCCCGACAGATGCGCTCTGCTCCTATGCGTTGGCTTGGGCTAATCTCCGCAAAGCCACTGGGAAAAGACCGGTTACTCAGGCTCTCGCTGCTCTCTCCGGGGCCATAGTCAAACAAAGACTCAGCAGGACTGACCCGCCAACTGTCACCGAAGACTCGGTAAAGCCCGTTAAAGTCCGTCTCGGAGACTAGCTGTCCACTGCGGCTTTGCAGGTCATTGCTGGGGTTGTAGTCGTAGTTGCCCAACAGGCCGCGTACTCGTCCCAAGTATTGGGGGGGTAGCTTCAAGGTAAAACTCAGGTGAGCAAAGGCTGCAGAGTTGGGGAAGTAGGGTTGAACGGTGAGTGTTTCTCCTTCTGGCCAGTTGAGGATGTACTCACCCTGACGGCCACGGAAGAGTTCGTAGCCGTAGCAGCCGCCGGGGGTACAGTTGGGGTCGGGGGTTTCCCATGCAGAGTCTTCGTCTTCTGGGTCTTGGGGCGGGCGTTCGGCTAAGGCGAGGAGCAGGTAGCCACCGGGGGGTAAGTCGGTGAGTTGGCCATCTATTCTCAGTTCCGGGGCAGGGGTGGTGTAGATGGCAACACGATGGGATCCCATTTGGGTGGCGATGGCACGAGTCATGCTGGCGACAGTGCTGCTGCCGAAGGGGCGGAAGCGCGCTTGCAGTTGAAAGTCCAGTTCGGGTACGACACTCTGGCTCAGGATATATTCTCCTACCCCGTGGAAGTCGTAGCGCAACCGGTCCAGGGTGTACAAATGCGGATCCCCTACCCCATCTGCTTTGCCGGCATAAGGATCCGCCTGGGAGGGATCCGGATTGCAATTGGCCCCCGGAGGACAGTATCCCCCGCCTGAGCCACCAGAACCCCCTGAGCCACTAGAGCCGGAACCAGAACCGCCTGTGTAGTTCAACTGTTTGCTGTCTGTGGCAACAAGGGGATCCCCGATGGGCCGACCTTGTGCATCCTTAATTTGGTATTCGGCCCGCGCATCAACTTGCATGTAGACCCGTTCTCCCTGGATGGGCCTGTCCAGGTTGAGGATGGTGGCTTGGGTGGTGAACTCGCCTTTTTCATCCGTTTCCCCTTCTGCGGGGTCAAGCTCACCATTGGTGATGCTAGGGAAGGTGATCTGCACGGGAGGTCGTTTGCCGGAGGCATCTTCTACAACTCGACCGCGGGCATCCACCAAGCGGACTTTCAGTTTCAAGTTGGCTTGCCCTGTAGAGGTTGCAGGAGGAATGAATTCCATTTCCTCAATCTCAAGGTCTAAGCACTGATTGCTTGTGGGATTGAGAGTTTCTGCTGCATCCCCCAGCATTTGGAATATTTTCCGGCGAGCCTCAAAGTTCCGATTGAGGTAAAAGTTGTCAAATCTATGACCGTCAAGAGGTAGAGCATCAGGGCCAAGAGGAGGCACAAGCCTAACATTCCAGTCCAAAGGTTCAAGTAAAGGTCTGGGTAAGACTGGATTACCCTGAGCATCAGAGATTCCACCAGAGGCTCGAGCAACCTCTCTAACCAAATTGACCACTCTATCTTCATCAAAGGTGACATACAGAGGAATGTCATTGAGGCTAGAGATTGTGGATCCCATCATGTGGGCAACTTGAACCCCACCAAAGAAACAACCTGCAATCTTCTGAGAGGTTGCATTTGCAATTGTCCGCTTGGCAGCATCGACAAATATTGTTCCCTGAGAATTAGAGATAGTTAAGACACGATAACCATCTCTGACATCATCCAAGGCTGGCCAAATGAAATTGTCGTAGAGAGAAGCTATAGTATTTCTTCGAATCATATCCAGATGTTGGTCGGCAATTCTATCCCGAATTGTTTGACCAAGAAGATTAATTAGAGTTTCTTGGACATTAAACCTTTGCAATAGTGGCCTTAGAATATCATTTGCATTTGGGGCTTTTAGAAGAACACGAGCATATTGCCACGCTTGAGGGTCTGACAGTTCTGGCAGTGCTTCCCGAATCTTGAGTGCAATGGATGCAACGATTTGAAAGGTTGGGTTGTCTGCTGCTTGAGTTACATTTCCAGACGCAGTTATTCCTCCCAAAGCCATGTTGTAAGCAAGCCGATAGTTTGCGATGTCTTGCTCGAACCCAATGTTGTCTTTGAGTCGGATCAATACATTCTCTTCATTTCCTCCAATGGCAGCAATGATCGTATCAAGATTTTTTTCTGCGTCATCTATTGCAGTTGCTAACCCGTTAATATAATAGATTCTAGACTTAAGACTAGACTTAAGAATAGATTCAGTAGTATTGAAACCTAGGTTGGGAGAAACGACTGAGTAGATAGTTGATTTGTTCGGTAATGAGCAAGACTTGAGAATCAGTACAGACAGGCAACAGCACAATAAAACAACAAGACGAACAGTATTTCGACCGAACATCCATTTATCCTCACTAATCTAGCGAATTGGGTCAGTACATGTCCATTCTTCTGCGCCAACGACTTGTCCAGAGAACTTGGCATCAACTGTTAAATCTGCAATGACTCTTTCTTGAGTGTTAAGCATTTGAAATTGCACTTCCCTTACTGCCTCAGCAACCTCATCAATGAGATCAAATTGATCAACTCCGCCGAATGCCAATCTTGCACATCGAATTGCTCGGAAACGATCAAGCACTCTTGCACGCACTTGGTCGCGACTATCTCTATTTACATTCACGATGTTTGCCTGTAAAGCTTTGGCGTATCGCAGCATGGCCTTCCGCTTCAGCTCATCATTGGGATACCGGCGGTAAATCCAGCGCTGCACATCATCACGCACGCCATCTCCATCGGCATCAATCCCCTCCAAAGTTTGCTTCCCTTCTTCTCCAGGATCCGGTGGCAAATTGGGGAATAACCGATCCAGTTCATCGACCGGGATCATATCTGGAGAGGGATCCTCACCCGGATTTTCTGGCACAAATCCAGTAGTGGGATCAGGATTGGGCTCTTCTTCTGCACTGAGGGTAGAACCTCCCCCGCCACTGCACCCACACAGCAACACCAACACAGAAGAGAGCATCAACATAAGCAGTATCCTGAGGCCGTTCATAATCGCCTTGGTTCTAGCAGTTCAAGTGGCACAAGTGACCCCCACAGGGATCCGGCAATCCTTCTATTGGAGCTACAAGCAACACAAAATTAGGGCAGGGATCCCTAGAAGGAACTCTCTCAGGAGGATCTACCGTTCATCACCCGACAAGAGCAAGACTGGATTTGCAGCCTGATGCTCAAGTAGAAACTAACATCTGCTTCAACAAAGTGCAAGTGCGCTGCAACACACAGGCCCAATCTTTAGATTGGTCAGCGTATGATACGGAGCCCTTTTTTGAAGGGGACAATATTTGTTGAATCAATCAAGCCAGGTGGTGAGGTCAATCAACGACTGGAACTCCAGCAAGGCTAGGCCCAGCTCTTCTAAGCGTTCCACTGGCAACGCGCGAATCTGAGCCTCCACCTCCTCAGGCAGGGATCCCATTTTGCCAATCTTCTCAGTGGGAAAAGCAGCCAGAAAGGAGTGACCACCTCAGGGATCCCCGTGGATTGTAGTTGACTGAGCTTGATTAGGGTCTTAGGAACCCCAGCGCTAAACCCAAGATAATAAACAAGCCAAAGCCAATCCGATAAAAGATGAACAGCCAAGTGCTGCTGCGCTGCAAAAACTTAATCAGCCAATCGATAGAGAGATAAGAAAAAACAAAAGCAGAGAGAGTGCCCAACCCTTGCGGCAGCAAAGCCTCCACCTCAAAATCCGAGACAAACTCCAGTACCCCAGCCAAAAATAAAGCCGGGATCCCCAGCAAGAAGGAGTAACGGGCGGCAGCCGGGCGTTGCAAATGGAGAAACAGCCCTGCCGTCAGCGTCGAGCCGGAGCGCGACACCCCAGGGATCAGGGACAAAGCTTGGGCCAGCCCTACCCAGATCCCATCCCAAATGCCTAAGCTGTGAAGGTCTCGCTGGCGTTTGCCCGTTTGCTCTGCCCAGCCCAACAACACAGCCAAGCCGATGGCTGCAGTGGCGATCACCCACAACTGGCGGGGCGGGGATCCCCAAATGGCCTTGATGGCCCAGCCGGCAACCACAATTGGCACTGTTCCCACCAGGATCCCTACCAGCAGCCGCCAAGGCTCCTGCTGAAAATCTCGTTCTCGCCAAGCCTTCCAAGAGCCGAGGATCAACTGGCGCAGGTCAGAGGCAAAGTAGATCAGCACCGCCCCCAAACTGCCCAACTGGATCACCGCCGTAAAAGAAGCGCCCGCATCCGGCCACCCCACCAAAGCCGGAAACACCCGCAGATGAGCCGTGCTGCTAATGGGAAGAAATTCGGTGATCCCTTGCACCATGCCCAAAATCAGAGCTTGCCACCAATTGGGATACCAGGTGTCAGCAAGCAACAAGGTAAACACTCCCCCACCCAAACTTGCCGGATTTGCACAATCCCCATTCTTAGAAAAACTCAGAACTCCGGCTTTTTCCAGCAGCCCATACCACGGCGAACAAACACTTGCAGAGGGATCCCACCCCAACTGGCCGGGAACTTGGGTGTCGCTGTCCCAGACCCGCAAAAGGGCTGTGCCTATAGGATCGCCGCAAAGATCAACAGTAGGTCAGATCATCGGGTCAATAGATCAGAAGCCAATCCGCTCTGGGTCTTCAATGGTAATCAGCCAGTTGCCCACATTCCGGAAGAGGGGGTTGGGTTCCGTACCCCGTACCCGCGCCTCCACACGGTAGATACCGGCAGATGAAGGGTTGCGCACATTGGAGAGCACCAGACGGATCTCCTGGCCGGCAGCGATGGGCTGACGGGCCACCACCTCCAGAGAGCGAAACTCCTCGTTCCAGTACACTTGATCCAGCTCTACGGGCCGGCCTTCCACCTCCAGGCGGATATTGTTGGGGTCGATGACGGCGTCAAAATTCCTGTCCCCGTTAATTTGCACTTCTGCCACTGCCACATTCTGGGGGGGGATCGTCAGGCGGTAGCGATCCAGGCGACCGCGAATGCCGCGAAAATCCAGCCGGTAGCTAAGAACAGGCACCCCCTCACTGCCGGTGATCACCAAACCCGACTGCGCCTCTGCAGAATGGGGCACCATCAGGGATCCCAGGCTCCCCATCACCAGAACCGCCAAGGCCAGCCTCATGCCTCGCCGGGCAAGGCCAAGTTCCTGCGAACATTTCACTGCTCTCAACACCCAAACCTCCGCTGGTTGAAACACTTCAGCACCCTCAAAGCTTGCCAACGCAACCTGCAGCCAACCTAACCAGTGGCAAGACCGCCATCTCGCCGTCCATTGTAGGGGATGGGATCCTCTCTACCGAGAGAGCCTAGGGCTCACCGGGGTGCGCAAGTACGCAGTTCTGGCAGAGATCTCAACAAGAACTTTGGGCCACCATACCCACAGTGCAGCCCCCCACAGCGCCGATTGTAACGGCAAGATGCCCCTGCCCTTCTACTGCTTCTTCACTTGAGGAAACTCAGCACCCCCACCCCGATCACCATCAGCACCCAGAGCAGGGATCCCACCAAAATCACATTCTTGGCCCGGCTCCAGTCGCTGGCTGAGCTGTAGAGCACTGGCACCGCCACCACCAAGAGCAAGCTGTAAAGCACCAACACCAACAAAGCAATTTGGAAAACGAGCATCATCTTTCGGATCCCTCACAAAAGTCTTGTCTTGGATAAAAGCTCCCGGCAACACCGGACGGCAGCAGGATAGAAAGGATAACGCTTTGACTATACCAAAATGGGATCCCTCTCAAAGCCAAATCCGTTGGGGCAGTTGATGGACTCACCTGGATACAGGCTGGATGCGGAAGGGGTTAAAGTCGGTTGCCACATCGAAGTAGTCTTCTTGTTCTTGCTGCTTTAGCCAGCCGGTAATGGCATAGGTCAGGGGCGTAAACGCCACCTCAACGGCACACTTGAACACATAGTTGGAGAGTATTAAGCTGCCCAGGCCGGGGAACACCCCCCAAAAAGCCAAAGTGACAAACAGACCCGTGTCCACCGCTTGGCCCACCAAGGTAGAGCCGATGGTGCGCGTCCACAGCCACCGTCCCCGCGTCCACACCTTCATGCGGGCCAGTACGTAGGCGTTGGCAAAGCTGCCTCCCCAATAGGCGATTAAGCTGGCCAGGACAATGCGGGGCGTCAGGCCCAGAATCTGGTCGTAGGCTTCTTGATAGGGCCAGTCGGGGGCCGCAGGCAGGGATCCCACGATCATGAACGTTACCGACATGAGGGCCGCCGAGATAAATCCCAGCCAGATCACCCGTCGCGACCGGGCATAGCCATAGACTTCGGTGAGGATGTCGCCGAAGATGTAGCTGAGGGGGAAGAGAATGGTGCCCCCGTCAAAGGTAAAGGGCCCCAGAAGAACGATCTTGGTCGAGGCAATGTTGGAAATCAGCAGCACGGCCACAAAGAGGGCCGTCACCGCATCTAGGTGTCGATAAGCTCGCTCAAAAACCCTCTCAGACATCAGGATCCTCCTAGAAGTTTACGGATCTGTCGCAGCTCCTTGACGATCAAGGCCAAACCCTGGGCATGTCGCTCCACTTCGCCGGCGAGCTTGCTGATCTGGGCCTCCAGATTGCTGCTGCGGGATTCCTGACGCGCCAGGCATTGGTTGATCCCAGAAAGCCGCGCCACCACCTCCCGCTGGATCAAGTTTTCCGTACCTTGAATCAGCAGCGTCTCGATGGCGGTGAGCCGGTTCAGAATCAGTTGGGTGTTGGTTTCGGATCCCGGCTCCGGTGCAGCGGCAGGGGCAACCTGGAGGACCTTTTGGATAAGAGCCAAAAGGGCATCTGCCTCAAACGGTTTCTCGATGAAATCAAAATCGACAAAGGGCTCAGGAATGCGGGCAGTCACCTGTTCCTTCAGCCCCGACATCATGATGATAGGAGTATTTTTCAGACTGTCTTCGCGGCGGATGGCCTGCAAGGTGTCGTAGCCATCCATCTTGGGCATGACAAAATCCAGCAGGATCAGGTCGGGGTGATGTTTTTTGGCCGCTTCCAGCCCTGTCAACCCGTCTTTGGCCTCCACCACTTGGAACTGATCGGCCAAGATGCTGGCCACCATCTTGCGAATCATGATGCTATCGTCAATGACCAACACCGTCTTGGTTGTCATGCTGAGGCGCTCCCTCTTCCCATTATCAAATCGACCTGATCAGCCCCTTCCTCCAGCTCATAGGGCAATCGGGGACATCCTTTTGAGGACACCACTAGAGTACTCCCCTGCTTGGCCAGATGGGGTGTGCTCAGGGATCCCATTCTGCTGGGTTCTCTTCGATCCCGGCGGTTGTCGGCTTGGCGTGGCTGCCTTGCTATAATTGAGTGTAAACAAACGTTAAGCATTTATTCGCACCTTGCAGGGTTATGAGCCTACAACTGAGTCCTGAGCTGTCGCTGCCGATCCCATCTCCGGTCGGAGAAGCTGCCTACCGTGCTTTTCAGTGGGGCAAAAACATCTTTGGCTTCGCCCACAAAGCGCTCTCCACCCAAGCTTCGGATCTGATGCTCTCGGTGCTCAGGGATCTGCAAAGCTTCTCCTCCGGAAGAACCCCGCCGCCGCGGGCCAAGGTGCGGGTGAGCGCTGACACGCTACAGGTGTTGCGGGCCCGTTATGAACAACTCCTGCAAGCGGACTGGCAAGATGCTGAGGCAGGGTACTACCCTCACGCGCTCCTGTTCGACAACCCCTGGCTGGACTTTGCCCGCTATTACCCACAGGTGTGGTTGGATTTGCCGCAAATTACTCGGCGGGTTCACAGCAAGCGTTACCAAGAGTTTTCTCAAGACATCTCCACCGAGGGCTATCCGAAATACTACCTGCAAAATTTCCATTACCAAACCAACGGCTACCTGAGCGACAGCTCGGCTGAGCTTTATGACCTGCAGGTGGAGCTGCTGTTTGGGGGCACAGCGGACGCGATGCGCCGTCGGGTGATTCGCCTGCTCAAAGATGCCTTGGATCCCACCTTGGTCAGCCCCCACATCCTCGATGTAGCTTGTGGCACGGGGCGGATGCTGCGCCTACTGCGGGGATCCCTGCCCAAAGCGGCTTTGTACGGTCTGGATCTTTCCCCCGCCTATCTGCGCAAGGCCAACCGACTGTTGCAGGAGCTGCCGGGGGAGCTGCCCCAGCTTATCCGCGCCAACGCCGAGGCCATGCCCTATGCCGATGCCACCTTTGACGCCGTCATCAGCGTTTTTCTCTTTCATGAGCTGCCTGGCCCGGCCAGACAAAATGTCATCAACGAGATGAGTCGGGTGGTGAAGCCAGGGGGCGTGGTGGTCATCTGCGACTCGGTGCAACTGCTGGATTCGCCAGAGCTGAAGGAGACGATGGAAGCCTTTATGCAAACCTTCCACGAACCCTACTACCGCGACTACATCCACGACGATCTGGGGGTGCGCCTGCAACAGGCAGGCTGTGCGGTGCTGCGCCGGGAGACTCACTATGTCAGCGCCTACACCCTAGCCCGTAAGGGTTGAGCGCCCTTTCCACAAGCTTAAGAGGAAGAGTAAATCGGCGGTCACTTGTCCAGAGGGTGTATAGTAGTTTTAGACACGAAACCTTGGATGAGAAGACGGGCCACTGACTGGATAACCTTCAGGTGCAAGTCCGTCCGAACTCTTTTCTTGTACTTAGGCTCATGTCCCACCCCCATGGATCCCTCCGCGCCGGTATCACTGCTCTCAAGCAGGAGCGCTACCTGGAGGCGATCAACCTTCTCGAGTCCTTCTGCTACTGCTGTTCCATCCAAGAAAGACAAGAGAGTTTGTCCCGCCGCCTGAGCGAGCGCAATGGCTCTAGGGCAGATCCGGAAGAATGCGTTTTGGCTCGTGTAGCTCTGATCATGGCATATCAGGGCAGTGGTGACTTGGAGCGCTCAACTGCCCTTTGCCAAGAGCTGTTGGAGGAGAAGGAAACTCCTGAGTCCGCTCCCTGGGCTCGGGAATGGGCAGCTCAGGCTCTACCTACCCTCAAGCAGGCTTCAGAACACTCCATGCCCCCTGAGGAAGTCATGGCGCGGCTACCCGTTCTCCGGCAGTTGGAAGACTGTCAGCCGCTGTGTAGCTCCCGCGATCCGGCTCCGCATCTGCTCAAATCTGCCTCTCTCTGAGGGAGAGGATCTGCAAGGAGCGGTGGACGCCCGGCTCTAGCCTTTATTCTCAACACAGTTCCACAGCAATCTTATGTCTGCTGCCGAACCGACTACCTATCATTTTGTCGTTGCCAGCCTGTCTTTCTTACGTTCTGAGCCTCTGGAAGAGGTGCTGGAGGAGCGTCGTCGATACTGCGAGGAGCGCCATTGCCCTGTCGATTTCTTCTGGGTGCCCCAGCCGGCCTTCATGGAAGCTCCAGAGTTAAAGCCCCTGCGGGACAAGTTGAAGGAGCCCCTGGGGGCAGTGGTATCCACCAACGCGGATTTTATTCGTTGGCTGAGCCTGCGCTTAACCTTTGTAGAGAAGGGCAGCTTTGTGGCTCCAAGCGAGTCGATCCCAGATCCCTTGCGCTCCTTGTCTGCCGCAGGAAGCTAGGCCTGCCGATTCCCAAGATTTGGGTTGGTGGATTGGAAGGCGGGCCAAGATAAGATCGGGGCACCCCATTTCCACTTTTGTTTGCTGACGGGATCCCATTCTGTTGTGGGGCCGACGTCGGGGAAATGGGCAGGTCACCTGGGGAGCATGATGACTTTGGAGCAACGATGGGGCTGGCCGGAGGGAGGGGCAGGGATCTGCCACCCCAGTTCCCCTCTCCAGAATCCCCCACCTGCGTCAACGCCAACTTGGGGGCTGAAGTCAGAAGCTCTCTTGCCTGAGCCGACAGCAAGCCCCGCCCTCAGCTCGCCGGAGTGTTCTCCTGGGGATCCCCTGCCGGAGCCACCTCCTGAGGATCCCGAAAAAGGGCAAAAGGAAGAGGAAGATCAAGGTCTGGCTGAGCCGGGCCTGAGAAACTTTCTTGCCGTGCTGCGCCGACGCAATTTCCTGCTGCTGTGGATGGGGCAGGTGTGTTCGCAGTTGGCGGACAAGGTGTTATTGGTGCTGCTGATCGGCTTGGTTGCCCGCGAATTTCAACCCGAAGGGGCTTCCATCAGCGGTCAGGTTTCGGCCATCATGCTGGCTTTTACGCTGCCGGCGATGCTACTGGGCAGCCTGGCGGGGGTGTTTGTGGATCGCTGGCTAAAAAAAGGAGTGTTGGTGCTCTCCAACCTGGCGCGTGGGATCCTAGTGCTGCTGTTGCCGCCGCTGCTCTGGCTCACTGCCGGGCGCGACCTTTGGCCGGGGATCCCCTTGGGGTTTGCGGGGCTGTTGCTGGTGAGCTTTGCCGTCTCGGTTCTGACCCAGTTTTTTGCTCCTGCCGAGCAGGCGACTTTGCCCCTGATCCTGCCGAAGCGAGAGCTGCTGGCGGCCAACTCCCTGTACACCACCACGATGATGGCTTCGCTGATCGTCGGGTTTGCCGTGGGGGAGCCGCTGTTAACCCTGGCAGATCGTTGGGTACGCCATTGGTTGCCGGGCTGGGAAGTGGGGCCGGAGCTGTTGGTGGGGGGAGCCTACCTCTTGGCGGGATCCCTGCTATTGCTGCTGCAACCCCACGAGAAGCTAGAGCCCCGGCGTTGGGAAGTCCCCCACCTCTGGGAAGATCTCCGCTTGGGCCTGCAATATGTCAGCCAGATGCCCCTGATCCGAGCTGCCTTGGTGCAGGTGGTGGTGCTCTACTCGCTGTTTGCGGCGCTGGCAGTGTTGGCGGTGCGCATGGCAGAAGTGATGGCAGAGCTGAAGCCAGATCAGTTCGGGGTGTTGTTGGCCGCTGCCGGCCTGGGCATGGGGATCGGCGCCTTTTGGGTGGGCCATACGGGCCGACGGGTGAGCCGCCGCGCCTGGATTGGGCTGGGATCCCTGCTGCTCTGTGGGGCTCTGGCAGCCCTATCCTGGACGACCCACTGGTTGCTGCCCAGCTTGGGCTGGATTGCCCTGTTGGGCTGTGGGGGGGCTTTGGTGGCGGTGCCGATGCAAACCTTGATCCAAGAGGAAACGCCTGACCATCTGCGAGGCAAGATCTTTGGGCTCCAGAACAACGCCGCCAACATTGCCCTCAGTTTGCCGCTGGTGTTCACGGGATTGGCAGAAGCCCGCCTTGGCCTTCCCTGGATGTTTGTGGCCCTGTCTGTTCTGGCGGGGCTGGCGGGGCTGTACACCTGGAGCCTATTGGGCAGAGAGGTCTCGTAAATCCTGCCGCAGCGCGAGGTTGGATATCCTCTTCCGAGGGGACGGGCCAAGGCAGGAGCTAACTCTGCTACTCTTGTAGAGGCTTGAGCATCGAGACTCCCTTTGCAGCTCAGCGTTTTAGCTCCGCGGGGATCCGCCCATGCACATCGCCTGGATAGGCAAAAAAACACCTTTCTGTGGCAACGTCACCTATAGCCGCGAGGTGACCAACGGCCTTTTGGATCGGGGACATCAGGTTAGCTTTTTTCACTTCACCAACGACGGCCAATCGCCCGCTCTGGATCCCGGTGGTGAAGGCTGGAGGGCGGAGCTGGATCGTCGAGACGTTTCCCTCCCCTGTCTGTACAAATCGCAGATTTACACGATCCCGGCCCCCAACGCCAAGCGGTTGCTCACCCAGGCTCTCAAGGAATTGCAGCCGGATCTGGTGCATGCCTCCTTGACCATTTCTCCCATCGACTTTGTGTTGCCGGAGATCTGCGCTGAGCTCAACCAGCCGCTGGTGGCTACTTTCCACCCTGCCTTCGACCGACGGCGGCGCAACATCGCCTCTCGCACCCAATACTTGGCCTACCAGCTCTACGCACCGTGTTTGGCCAACTATCACCGCACCATCGTCTTCTCGGAAACGCAGCGGGAGATCTTGGTCAAGCTGGGGGTGCGCCCCCAACAGGTGGTGGTCATTCCCAATGGGGTCGATGTGGACAAGTATACGCCTGGGCCCTCCACCCTCAAACAGCGGTTGGGACTGGAGCGGATCTTCGTCTATCAGGGGCGGGTTTCGCCGGAGAAAAACCTGGAGGCCCTGCTCAAGGCTTGGAAACACTCCCAAATGGGGGAGAAGTGTGGTCTGCTGATCGTGGGGGATGGGCCGCTGCTCAACACCCTCAAGCCCTTCTACACCCTTCAACATGGGATCCACTGGCTGGGCTATATTGCCGACGAGCAGCAACGCATCGAGATCTTGCGAGGAGCCGATGTGTTTATTTTGCCCTCTTTAATCGAGGGGCTCTCTTTGTCCCTGTTGGAGGCGATGGCCTGTGGGCTGGCAGCAGTGGCCACCGATGTGGGTGCCGATGGCGAGGTTTTGGCCGATGGAGCCGGGATCCTGCTGGATCCGACACGGGTGACGGCGGAGCTGCAAACGCTGTTGCCTTTGCTGCGGGATCAACGGGAGTTTACCCAACTGCTGGGGATGAAGGCCCGCCAGCGGGTGCTGGAGCGCTATACCCTCAGCCACAACATCAACCAGGTGGAACAGCTCTACCGGGAACTGTGCCAGGGATCCCGTCAGCCTCGCCGGGTGTGAGGGAAAATGAGGATCTTGATCTTTGTGTGATAAAGCTTGTGAGATTTTTGCTAAGCTGTTTCGTTACGTTTCCAAGGGATTAAGCCAGCCTTCCCGATGGATGATCACAGCCCCCAAAAGGCCGTTTCAGGGCAGCCCTCTGCCGGGCTGTCGAGCTCTTTGGGGTCAGAGTCCTTGCTGGCCCAGGATTCAGGCAAAAGTCCCTTTCCCCCCAATGCTCCGTCGCTGCCGCCTACGGACAATTCGGGGGACTTGCGCTCAGCTCAGACCGGCCAGGATGAGGATCCCACCTCTTCAGGTGCCGTTGCGTCCGATGATAGAGAGCTGCCGGAGGTCAAGCCGGCCATTGTGCCTGCCCCTGCAATGCCGGATCGGGTGGCAGAACTGGAGAGAGAACACCATCGGATGCAGTATCTGCTGGCGTGGCTGGCTTTTGCTCTGCGCTCTTTTAACAACTTGAACCAGATCCTGGAGCTGACGGCTTTTGTGGCCAGCCAACTGACCGATGCCGAAGGCGGAGCCCTGGTTTTGTTCAATCCCAACGGCACCATCCAGTTGGATCAACTGCATTGTTCCGATCTCAATCACCGCGAGCAGATTCGGGCTGAGATGGAGCAAATTACCCAGACCCTCTCGGCTCAAGAGCCCATTCTCAAAACGGAGGGATCCCTGTCTGTTAAGATCCCTGCCCTTGAACACCTCTTGGACGAACGGTTCCGCCAGAGCTTGGGGCCGGATGTACGCCTTTTCGGCACGCCGCTGCTGATTCGCAACTCTGTCCAGGGTCGCTTGTACGTCTTCAGCCGTCAGCCTGGCTACCACTGGGATGAACGTCGCCAACAACTGTTGCGCTTGGTCGCCGATCAGGCGGGGGTGGCCATCGAAAACGATCGCTTGACGGCAGCCTTGCGCCGCAAGATGGCCCTGGAAAAAGAGATGGAGATCGGCTCCTACATCCAGACCCAACTGCTACCCCGCGAGTGCCCTCAAGTCAAAGGCATTCGCCTGGCAGCCCGTTGCCGGGTGGCCAGCAAAGTGGGGGGCGACTACTATGACTTCATCAAGATTCCCGGCGAACGCCTGGAAACATCCGACTCATCTGAAGAAACGGCAGGCTTTCGCTTGGCCATCGTCATTGGGGATGTGATGGGCAAAGGGGTGCCCGCCGGCCTGTTGATGACCATGACCCGCGCCATGGTGCGGGCGGAGGCCCTCAACCGCCATTCGCCGGCCCGTGTTCTGCAACATCTGAACCGGGCCATGTACAGTGACCTGGAAAACTCCAATCGCTTCATCAGCCTGTTTTATTCGGAGTACGATCCCCGCTCCCATCGCCTCTGCTTCAGCAACGCGGCCCACAACCCCACCCTGTGGTGGCAGGCCCGCACCCGAGAAATTCAACCCCTGGACACAGAGGGGGCGCTGATCGGCTTGGAAGAAAACAGCCACTACTCGGAAAGCTGCGTGCAACTGCAACCCGGGGATGTGGTGGTGTACTACACCGATGGCTACACGGAGACAGCCAACACCCGCGGCGAGCGCTTGGAAACCTCTGGGCTGATGGACGCCATCCAGTACGCTGCCCGTCGCTACGACTCCCCCGAAGACATTTTGGAGAGCTTGTTTGAGCAGATGGATGCCTTCCGAGGCCGTCGGGGATCCCATCCTCTTCCCCTGTGGCTGCCTGCGGATCCAGAGCTCCTGTTGCAGGATGAAATTTCCCTGCGGCCTGAGCCCGTGGACGACACAACGCTGGTGGTGTTGAAGGTGTTGCCGGACTCTGAGCCAGCCTAGCTAAAAAAGTTCAAACTCAGGGTTAATGACAGCAGGCCGCAACGCTCACAATAGCTCAAGCAAGCTACTCAACGCTACTGGGCTGGGCAGCAACGGTGGGTTGGTTGACGTGGTTTTGCCGGACTACTAGGCTAGTTGGTTAGTTCTGGCATGCGTTCTGCATGGGCTAAAGCCTGCTCCAGCTTTAGTCTGTGTAGCTCTCTCAGAGAGCAAGGAGCGGCTACCTGCAGCTTGCGGGGAAGTCACGCCTGTGGAGATCCCTCTGGCGGGGCAGTGGGGGTGATCTCTGCTGCCAGCCATAGTTCGTTAAGGCAGGAAGAAAGCAGAAGCGCGGCAGACGCTGAGCACTCCGCGCCGCCGGTGTGAGTGGAAGTGTTTGTTGGCGTTTCGTAGGTCTTTCAGAGCGGTACGCTCTAGCTGGTGGAGCTACCAGGTTGGCTGCACTGTGTTATCTACACCTGAGGTACAACCATGAACTTCTCTCCTTCTGGGTCTGAAACCGCCTCGGTTTACTTGCCGGCCCCCGCGGCTTTCCAGACGGAAATGATTGTCGGGCAGGTGTTCCGACAGGATGTGCTGGGCGATATCCGCAAGGGTTGGAATGGCTTTGTGGAATCGGGCCAAATTTGGGCGCTCTTGGCAGGGATCGTAGTGGGCTACATGCTCAAGAGCATCACCAGCTCCCACTAGGGCCTTGTCACCATTGCTCTAGCTGGATCCATTGGGCCTGGGCCGGCGGGGTTTTGGCCGTCGGCGGTCGGTTTCTGTGTTTTTTCTCCACAACTGCAGTGGGGTCTTCCTACGGTGGTCAATCCTTCTCCCCATTCTTCCGGTTCCCAGCCAATGTCTGAGCCGACGGTAACTTCCACCCCTCGCCCCTGGAGCCAGCGCTTTGAGGGATCCCTGCATCCTGCCATCGCCCGCTTCAACGCCAGCATCGGCTTCGACATCCGCCTGCTGCCCTACGATGTGGCCGGATCCCTGGCTCATGTGCAAATGTTGGCCGCTTGTGGCATCCTGACCCGGCAAGAGGCCGACCAGATCCGGCAGGGATTGGAGCAGATCCAACAGGAGGCGGCTGCCGGCACCTTCCGGCCCGATCCAGAGGCAGAGGATGTCCACTATGCCGTCGAGCGTCGTTTGGTGGCTTTGGTGGGGGAAGTGGGAAAAAAACTGCATACCGGGCGCTCCCGCAACGACCAAGTGGCCACCGATCTGCGCCTCTATCTGCGGGATCAAATCGATCACCTTCGTCAAGCTCTCTGGGAGCTGCGCGGAGTTTTGTTGGACTTGGCCGAGCGGCATCTGGAGACGATCCTGCCCGGCTACACCCATCTGCAACGGGCTCAGCCGATTAGCTTAGCCCACCACCTCTTGGCCTATGAAGAAATGCTCTGGCGAGACTGGCAACGGCTGGGGCGGGTGCGGGAAGAGGCGAATGTCTGTCCTCTCGGATCCGGAGCTTTGGCCGGCACTTCCCTGCCCATTGATCGGCAGCTCACCGCCCATCTGCTGGGATTTGAGCGGATCAGCGCCAACAGCTTGGATGCCGTCAGCGACCGAGACTACCTGGTGGAGTTCCACGCTGCCGCCAGCTTGATTTTGGTGCATCTCAGCCGCCTCTCGGAAGAGGTGATCCTCTGGGCTTCCCAGGAGTTCGGCTTTGTCACCCTCACCGATGCCTGTGCCACCGGCTCCAGCCTCATGCCCCAGAAGAAAAATCCCGATGTGCCGGAGTTGGTGCGCGGCAAGGCGGGGCGGGTGTTTGGCCATCTCCAGGCTTTGTTGGTCACCTTGAAGGGGCTGCCGCTGGCCTACAACAAAGATCTCCAAGAAGACAAAGAGGGGCTATTCGACACGGTCGATACCCTGAAAGCCTGCCTAGAGGCGATGACCCTTCTGCTGCGGGAAGGGATCCAATTTCAACCTGAGCGCATGGCGGCTGCTGTGCAGGAAGATTTCTCCAACGCCACCGATGTGGCCGACTACTTGGTGCGCAAAGGGATCCCCTTTCGCACAGCCCATGATTTGGTGGGGCAGATTGTGCGCATTTGTTTGGCAGAGGGGATCCTGCTGCGGGATCTGCCCTTGGAGCGCTGGAAAACCTTCCACCCGGCCTTTGAGGCGGACATTTTGACGGCCATTGAGCCCCGCCAGGTGGTGGCCACGCGGCTCAGCGCCGGGGGAACGGGCTTTGCTGTGGTGCGAGAAGCCCTGCAACGGGCCCAGGCCCGCCACCAGCAGCCAGAGCCATCGGAAGAAACTCCACAAACTTAAACTGAACTCAAGGAGAGTTTGCAATTCTTGGGTTCTTCTCGCCAGTGTGTGCCATCCTGAGGTTCTCAGCCATCCAACGCAACTCCCAGCCTGTTGGCCTCTTCCCTGGGTATCGTTCCATGTTGGATAACCTCACCGCCCACGTCCTCGAAAATGCGGCCAAGCGTCGCTGGCGGGAACGCGCCTACAGCCGATTTTTGCAAGATTGGCGACGGCAAGTGGTGCTGCTGCGCCGTCAACGGGCCGGCGAATTTGGCCCACCCCTGGGGGATCCCTCTTGTGTTTTCAGTGCCCACTCGGCTTGGTTGCGCTGTGCCGTCCATCCCCAAGGGCCGTGCCAGGGTTGCCCCCACTATGCCCCCGTCACCCCTCCAAAGCCAGAGCCACCTCTGGGTTCACTCGATGGACGGGTCTGACCGCGCCACACTGGTGGCCGAACATTTTCAGCAGCGGCGGCCTCTGCGGAACGGCCTGCCCGTTGCGCCCCAATGGCATCCGCTGTAGCTAAGTTGAGGGATCCCCGGCCAACTTGTGCCAGAATAAAAGAACGGTAACTCCATCGGCAAAGGCGAGATTCATGGCCCTCTACCTCTCGGCAGACCACCTTCACAGCATCCGCCAGCACGGCGAACAAGCCTTTCCCCACGAGAGCTGCGGCATTTTAATTGGGGAAATCCGGGGATCCGACAAGATCATCCACGAGCTTTGGTCGGTGACCAACACCTGGGATCAAGCGGAAAACCCTCTGGCAGACGGGGAATCCAGCCGCCGCCGCTTCTTGATCGATCCGGCGGATTTCAAGCGGGCCAACGACCATGCGGTGCGCAAAGGGCTGGGGATCCTGGGCACCTATCATTCCCATCCCAACCATGCGGCCATTCCCTCCGAGTTTGATCGGCAGCATGCTTTTCCTTGGGGCTTTTCCTGTGTGATCGTCAGTGTGCGCGAGGGCAAGGCAGAAGAGGTGGTGAGCTGGGTTTTGGATGAGCAGGAGCAGCCCCAACGGGAGCCGATGCAGATGCTGGAAGACATTCGCATCCCCCCACTCCCGGCTTTGGCAAGCTAGAGTCGTTTGGGCTTTGCCGCTGTTTGAGGCTGAAATTCACGGCTAAGTTCAGTTGGGATCCTTGAAAGCTGGGATGGATACCACCGGAAAAAGCGGTAGTCTAGTGCTGAACCTTGTCTGTAACATAGCTGAATCCTCAAAGTCAGTAGACAGCCCCAACAAGATCGACAAACGGATAGGTCAGCCCAGATCCTCTGGATCCTCAAAAGTCTCCAGTAGATACCCAAGATCTCTCCCCGAACTCCCATGGCAACCAAAGTTCTGATCCCCTCTCCCCTGCGCCCCTACACCGACAACCTGGAAGCTGTCGAGATCGAGGGCAGCAATGTTGGCGAAGTGATGGGCAACCTCATCGCCCGCTATGGCGAGCTGAAGCGCCACCTCTACACCGAGGATGGGAAGCTGCGCAATTTTGTCAATGTCTACCTCAACGACGAGGATGTGCGCACGTTGCCCCAAGGCAACAACACCCCCGTGGGAGAACAAGCCGTCATCAGCATCGTTCCCGCTATTGCTGGAGGGTTGTGAGCATGTTGAACCTGGATACCAGCCAAGTCAGCCTCTCCCGCGAAGAGATGGAGCGGTTTTCTCGGCATTTGATCCTGCCCGAGGTGGGCCTAGAAGGACAGAAGCGGCTGAAAGCGGGCAAAGTGCTGTGCATCGGCACAGGCGGCCTTGGCTCGCCCCTGTTGCTGTACTTGGCGGCAGCCGGCGTGGGGCGGATCGGCATTGTCGATTTTGATGTGGTGGATGTGTCCAACCTGCAGCGGCAGGTGATCCACGGCACCTCCTGGGTGGGCAAGCCGAAGGTGGAATCGGCCAAGAACCGCATCCTGGAGATCAACCCCCACTGTCAAGTGGATGTTTACAACACCGCCCTGAAGGCCCACAACGCACTGGAGCTGTTTGCCAACTATGACGTGATTGTGGATGGCACCGATAACTTCCCCACCCGTTACCTGGTGAACGATGCCTGTGTGTTGACGGGCAAGCCCAATGTCTACGGCTCGATCTTCCGCTTCGAGGGACAAGCGACGGTCTTCAACTACGAAGATGGGCCCAACTACCGGGATCTCTACCCCGAGCCGCCCCCACCAGGACTGGTGCCCTCCTGCGCCGAAGGGGGAGTGTTGGGGATCCTCCCCGGCATCGTCGGTGTTATTCAAGCTACCGAAACCGTGAAGATCCTGCTGGGCGTGGGCACAACCCTAAGTGGGCGGCTGCTGCTTTACGATGCCCTGAACATGAGCTTCCGGGAGCTGAAGCTGCGCAAAAACCCCGCCACTCCTCCCATCACCCAGCTTATCGACTATGAGCAGTTCTGCGGGATCCCACAAGCCCAAGCTGCCGAACAGGCTGGCCAAGCGGAGATCCCGGAGATCACCGTGGCTGAGCTAAAAGCCCGCCTCGATGCCCAGCAAGACTTTGTGCTGGTCGATGTGCGCAACCCGAACGAGTGGGAGATAGGCCGGATCCCTGGTGCTCACCTGATCCCCCTGCCCCAAATTGAAAACGGCGACGGGGTGGAGCAGGTGCGTCGCCTCCTTAACGGCTCAGAGCTGATCGTCCACTGCAAGAGTGGGGCACGCTCGGCCAAAGCCCTGAAGATCCTACAAGCTGCTGGGATCCAAGGAAAAAACCTGCGCGGGGGGATCCTCGCCTGGGCAGAGGCTTACGATCCCTCGATTCCCAAGTACTGACCCTGTCTCAGGATCCCTAGCTGTTGCCCAGTTTGCTTTAGCTAGACCGCCGGGAAGCCCCGCCCTCTATTAGTGGATAGTGGTTAGTAGCTAGTGACTAGCCGGGGTGAGGGTCGGGAGGAGAGGCGGGAGCATGGTGTTTTGTCCTCATTGGTGCTGTAATCAAGGTGGCAGGGTTTTATGCACTGCCGCTATAAACATCAAGTACAGGGCGGTGGGGCATCCCGTCCTTTTCGCGCCAGCGGGACGGAGTCCTTAAGCTCAGGAAATGTCCTTAACTGGAGTCACTGTTCGCGTCAGCGGGACGGAGTCCTTGAAGCCCGCACCCTCTCGCTTTAGCGGCACGGATTGCTTCGCGTAGCATGAGTGCGGGAGTATGTCACCATAGATCCGGTAGATCCGGTGCGCAGGGCCGGTTGCGCCAGATTCTCCCTTTTTCCATGAGTGCCATCCCGCAGGCCGAGACAGAAACGATCTTCCACTCCATCCCCGAAGCCCTCGAAGACCTCAAGTGTGGTCGCATGGTCATCGTGGTCGATGACGAAAACCGAGAAAACGAAGGGGATCTGGTCTGTGCTGCCCAGTTTGCCACGCCCCAAGCTATCAACTTCATGGCCACCTACGGGCGGGGCCTTATCTGCCTGGCCATGCAGGGATCCCGCCTCGATGAGCTGAAGATCCCGCTGATGGTGGGGCAGAACACCGACAGCAACCAAACTGCCTTCACCGTCAGCATTGATGCTGGGCCAGAGGCTGGAGTTTCCACCGGCATTTCCGCTGCCGATCGCTCTCGCACCATTCAGGCGGCCATTCACCCGCACACGCGACCGGAAGATCTGCGCCGGCCTGGGCATGTCTTTCCGCTGCGGGCACGGGAGGGCGGAGTACTCAAACGGGCTGGCCATACGGAAGCAGCGGTGGATCTGGCGATGTTGGCCGGGCTGTATCCGGCAGGGGTGATTTGCGAGATCCAAAACCCGGATGGCTCCATGGCCCGCCTGCCCCAGTTGATCGAATATGCCCGTCAGCACGATTTGAAGATCATCACCATCGCCCACCTCATCGAGTACCGCTTGCGCACCGAACAACTGGTTCACCGAGAGGCTGCCGCCACCCTGCCAACGGAGTTTGGCCAGTTTCGGGTTTACGGCTACCGCGATAGCCTCAACCAAGTCGAGCACCTGGCCCTGGTGAAAGGGGATCCGACCCAATTTGCCGCTGAGCCCGTCCTGGTGCGCGTCCATGTGGAGTGTCCCCTAGGGGATGCGCTGGGATCCCTGCGCTGCGATTGTCGCCGCCAATTGACAGCGGCCCTGAAGATGATCGGCCACCAGGGCAAGGGGGTGCTGGTGTACCTGCGCCGGCAAGAGCAGGAGCTGAGTCTCATCGAGCAAATCAAGTCCTACGCCCGGCAAGATCTGGGACTTTCTGAAACCGCGCCACCGGTGGTCATGGATTTGCGCGATTACGGCATCGGAGCCCAGATCCTACGGGATGTGGGGGTGCGCAAAATGCGCCTGATCAGCAATACCTCTCGCCACATCAGCGGCTTGAAAGGATTTGGCCTGGAAGTGGCCGAGCGCGTGCCCTTGCTGGTGGAAGAGCCGGATCTCAATTTGCACGTGGAGCCGTCCTGTTCCCTGAAACTGTTGCTGCACGACGCTGGCGCAACCGATTCCGGCTCAAGCCTGTAGCGCGTTGTAGGGCCGAGGGCTGCGGTAAAACAAAGGCTGGGGTGCAGCCGGCTCGCCGTCCACTACATAAGCCTTGGATCCCCAGCCCCAGAAAGACCAGAAAGGACGTTCGGGCCCCGATGGAGCCGTCATTGCTATGCGACGCTTCCGCGCTGGTGACAGGGGTGCGGAGCACTGGCGCGCCGGCGAGACGGAGTCCCTGGCTGTGGGGCTCAAGAGTTGCTTCGGCAGGACAGGAATGTCGGATCCCACCTGCGACCACACTTCATAGCCCTGAGGGCGCACCACCACCAGGCTGATCAGGGATCCGTGATCCATGTCGTAGCGGCAACTGTCAATGGCCTCTTGCAGCCGCGAAAAGCTCCGGTTGAAAACATAAAAATGGTTCTGGAAGCGGATGGCCTCCCAGAAACCTTCCCGGGTGACCGCCACATGGTCATGATCGGCGGAGGCGTAGTCGAGGATCACCATACGTGTAAAGACTGATCAGCGATGAATCAAAGTGAGTAAGCTTTTACCGTATTTCCACTTAAACACGATATCGGGCAGCCTGTCATCCGCAAAATGGCTCACCTGCAACAAGGCTTAATGCGTTTCTTTACTCTGCAAACCGCTGCCGCCCGCCTCTCTATCCCCTCCGGCTCCAGGGATCCCACCCAGTTCCCGTCGCAGCTCGGCCATGGCTGCTTCTCCGATGTGGGGGGTGGCGCAGACTAGGTTGGGTGTGCGGATTAGATCGGCTCGGGCTTGGCGCACCAAGACCCGCAGGGTGGGGTAGCTGGCCTCATCGCAAATCAGCGTATGGGCGCGGCGGATTAGGGATCCCACCCGTTCAGCATCGAAAATCACTGCCGTCAGCACCAGCAGGTCTCCCCGCAGACTGTAGACAATCACCTCGGCAACCTCCAGCAGGGCAGTGCTGATGCTCACCAGCCCCAGACAGGCGTAGGAAGGCAATTGGCGGATCAGGGCAATTTCACGGGCGTAGTCAGACACCTCCACCGTCAGAACACGGGCCCCTCGCGGCTGGGCAATGGCTTCGACGGCGCTGAGAAAATAGTGCAGCGTCACCACAGTGCCGGAATGGATCTGATCCAGAACGGTGGCCAGCTCCTCCAGGGGCACCAACTGGACCCGGATGCCCAAAGTCTGCTGGATTTGCTGGGCCATCAGTTGTCCTGTACCCAAATCCCGGTTGGGCACACACACCAGCACTTGGGCACTGCAGCGCAATCGCCAATCGATCTCCGCTAGCAGCAGATCCCGCACCTGCTCCAAAGAAAACCCCTGCTGCAGCAGCTGGTCGATGCCCTGGCGCACCTGCTCCAGGACCTGTCGGGATCGATCCAGGTTTTCCCCCAGGCCGCGAGAGTAGTTAACCACCTGGCGGGCGGAGCGGCTCACGTAAATGCCAGATCCAGCGCGGGTTTCCACCAGGCCCATAGCCTCGAGTTGGTGGTAAACCTTGTGGATGGTATTGCGGTGCAGGCCTGTTTGCATAGCCAATTGACGGGTGCTGGGCAGGCGGCAGCCGGGAGGAAACTGCCCACAGGCAATGGCGAAGCAGAGCAAATTAAAGAGCTGCACGGAGCCAGGGATCCCGCTCCCCGGCTGGATGGAAATGCGCATCATGGCCCGTTTTTCTCCCTTTGACAACGCCGTTGCGAGCCCGTTTCTGGGCTACGTAAGAATCCCTCGACTTCAGTCGGCGGGAGTGTCAACTGCCTGCAAGATAGCGCCGACGCCGGATAGACAAGCTCCAGAGGAGATCGGGATTGAGAGCCCTATTCGGGGATGCGGTGCATCCGGCTGGGATCCCAACTTAAAGTCACCTCCGTCCCTTCCGGCAACTGCTGCAAATTCAGGCCGGGGTTGGGTTGCACAGCCAAAAGTTTCACCTCACAGCCCGACACCCATACCTGATAGCGAATGAAAGCCCCTAGATAAGCAGTGTCGCAAATCCGTCCCCGCAAGCGGCAGTGGCCATCGGGGATCCCTTCTTCAGATAAGTCAATCCGAATGTGCTCCGGGCGCAAAGCAAACAGGGCCGCTTCTCCCACGCATCGTTCCGCCAGGGATCCCTCGATCAAGTTGGTTTGGCCGATAAAACCGGCTACAAACCGGGTGGCAGGTCGCTCGTAGAGCTCTGCCGGGGATCCCACCTGTTCGATGCGCCCGCGATTGAACACGGCAATACGATCGCTCATGGTCAGGGCCTCTTCTTGGTCGTGGGTGACGTACAAAAAGGTGAGACCAAGGCGGTGTTGTAGGGCCTTGAGTTCAAACTGCATCTGTTGGCGCAACTTCAAATCCAGCGCCCCCAAAGGTTCATCCAGCAAGAGCACCTGCGGTCGGCCAACCAAAGCCCGCGCCAAGGCCACCCGTTGCCGTTGCCCCCCTGAAAGTTGGCTGGGTTTACGGGATCCCAGATCGGGCAGTTGTACCAGCTCCAGCGCCTCTTGCACTCGCTTTTGGCGCTCCTTCGGCGGTATGCCGCGGATCATCAAGCTGTAGCCAACGTTCTCCGCCACCGTCATGTGGGGGAAGAGAGCATAGTCCTGAAACACCGTGTTCACAGGCCGTCGGTAGGGCGGCAGACCCAAAACATTCTGGCCGTTCAATTCGATCTGCCCCTCATCCGGACGCTCAAAGCCCGCGATCATCCGCAAACAGGTGGTTTTGCCCGAACCCGACGGCCCCAACAACGTAAAAAACTCCCCCTGCTGCACCTCCAAATCCACCCCGTCCACCGCTTGGATCCCGGAAAAGTTGCGGCTGACCCTCCGCAAACGAATGGCAGGTGGGGATCCCTCCTCTCTCCCGGCTTGGGCTTTGGCGGAGCTGACATCAGAGGCGAGGACAGATTCGGCAACCATATCGACACAGGCAGCAAATGAACCCATTATGAGGGATCCATTTACAGAGGTTGACAGGTCTCAGCAAGGCCGGAAAAGTCCCAGGCCAAGAGCAGAGATAGTGTGGCGCAATCGCCTGCGGTGAAAGCTCGCCGGAAACCCACCCGACCGGTCGCGAAAGCGGGCCGGAGGCCTTGTTTTTGCATGGGATCCCTTGACCACTGGGGATCTGAACCCCATCTTGTTACAGAAATTTAGAATCGTTACAATAAGTTAGAGTCTTTGCTCATCTTTGCATCGCAGGTTTTATCCTATGGCACCCTCTCAGCAGTTTCCCGTGCTACTCGCCTCAGCTTTGCGTCACGACAGCGTAACTCCGCGCTGGTCTCAAGTGGCGTGGACCGTTTTGCGGGTGGTGGCAGGGCTATTCATGATTCACAACGGCCTTGACAAACTGGCAGATATCGAAGGATTTGCGACGGCTTATGTAGAAGTGATCGGGTTGCCCTTCCCGATCTTTTTTGCTTATGTAGCCGCCTATACCGAGCTGATTGCAGCCCCCATGGTGGCGCTGGGTTTGTTGACCCGCGGGGCAGCGTTGGGTTTGTTCGCCACGATGGCAGTGGCCATGTTCCACCACATCAAAGTGGCCGGCTTTAGCGTTCCCTATCTGGAGCTGTCGGCCATTTACGCAGCGATCTTCTTGGCCTTTGCGGTGAATGGGGGGGGCTGGTTCTCTGTGGATCAGCTCTTGGTGAATGCAATCGAGTCGTGGCTGAACCGCGCCAGCCGGGAAAAGTTGGAGAGCTTGCAGTCTTCGTTGCAGGCCACGGAACGGGTAATTGCGCTGGGCGAGGAAGAGGCCGAGGCCGCCAAGACCACCGGATCCTGAGCTTTGGTGGCCATTCCCGATAGCGGCGAGGCTGCTCCTCTCTCCCTCTGAGAGAGGTTAGCAGTGAGAGTCATCCTGCTAAATGCGGCTGGCGGCCCGCTCCATCAGGCGTTGGTGGGTGGAGCGCACAGGCTCTCCTGGCTTGGGTTGCCGCTGCACGTAGGTGCCATCAGGGCGCAACTCCCAGGCTTGCCGGTTGTCCGTCAGGCAGATGTCCAAGATCGCCTTGAGCTCCCGCTGCAACGCGGGATCCTCCACAGGGGTAACCACCTCAACGCGCCGATCCAGGTTGCGGGTCATGTAGTCGGCACTGCCGATGAAGTACTCTTCCTGGCCGTTGTTATAGAAGTAAAAGATGCGCGAGTGTTCGAGAAAGCGCCCGATTATGCTGATCACGCGGATGCGTTCGCTTAGGCCGGGGATCCCGGGCTTGAGGCAGCACATGCCGCGCACAATGAGGTCGATCTCCACCCCGGCTTGGCTGGCCTCGTAGAGCAGCCGGATCATTTCCGGGTCGGTGAGAGAGTTGATCTTGACGATGATACGCCCCTGGCCCCCCGCTTGGGCATGGCGCATCTCGCGGCGGATCAGGGCTTCCATGCCCTGGCGCAGGGTTCTGGGGGCCACCAAGAGCTTGCGGAATTGCCGTTGCCGCGAGTAGCCCGTCAGTAGGTTGAACAATTCCGTAACATCGTTGCAGAGGGTCTCATCGCAAGTGAACAGCCCTAGGTCGGTATAGATACGGGCGGTTTTGGGGTTGTAGTTGCCGGTACCGATGTGGACGTAGCGGCGCAGGGATCCCTCCTCTTCCCGCACCACCAAAGCCAGTTTGCAGTGGATTTTCAGCCCCGGCAGGCCGTAGGCCACGTGGACCCCGGCTTTCTCCAGCTTTTTGGCCCAGAGGATGTTGTTTTCTTCGTCGAAACGGGCTTTGAGCTCCACCAGAGCGGCCACCTGCTTGCCGTTTTCGGCGGCCTGAATGAGGGATTTCACCACCGTCGAGTCGCCGGAGGTGCGGTAGAGGGTTTGCTTAATGGTGAGCACCTGCGGATCGTTGGCGGCCTCCTCCAAAAACCGTTCCACGCTGGCGGCAAAAGAATCGTAGGGGTGATGCACCAACAGATCCCCTTCCCGGATGACGGCAAAGATATCCACCGGCTCATCGCTGACCGAGGCAGTGCGCAGGCGGGGCGGGGTGACCGGCCCCCAAGGGGGATCCTTCAAATCGGGCCGATTCAGGCTGAGAAACGCCATCACCCCCCCCATACTCAAGAGGCCATCCACTTCGTACACCGAGTCACTGTTGAGGCGCATCTCTTCGCTGAGCCGTTGTCGGATGGCTGCCGGAGTTTGGCTGGCAATCTCCATGCGCACCACTGAGCCGAAGCGGCGCTTGCGCAGCTCTTCTTGAATGGCAGCCAGCAGATCGTCGGCCTCGTCCTCTTGGATTTCCAGATCGGCATCCCGGGTGATGCGGAAGGGGTAGTACTCCAGCACCTGCATGCCGACAAACAGCGCTTCCAGATGGTGGGCAATCACCTGATCCAGCGGCACAAAACTCACCCCATCCCGCAGCGGCACAAAGCGGGGCAAGGTGTTGGGCACCTTCACGCGAGCAAAATGCTCCTTGCCAGTCTCTGGATCCCGCACCACCACCGCCAAGCTGAGGCTGAGGTTGGAGATGTAGGGAAAAGGATGGCCTGGATCCACCGCCAAGGGGGTGAGCACTGGAAACAAACGCCTCTCAAAGTAGTCCCGCAGCTCCTGCCGTTCCGACTCGGCCAGCTCGGAAAAATCGCGGATGTGAATGCCCTGTTCCGCCAGCTTGGGCACCAGTTCCTGCCGGAAGCAAGTGTGCAATTTTCGAATCAGGGGGCGCAGGTGGCTCGAGATCTGCTGCAACTGCTGCTGCGGTGTAAGGCCATCCGGGGTTAGCACCAACACGCCCGTTTCCAACTGACGACGGATCACCGCCACCCGCACCATGAAAAATTCGTCCAGGTTGCTCTCAAAGATGGCCAGAAACTTCAGCCGCTCCAGCAGAGGTGTGCGCTCATCCAGGGCCTCGTGCAAAACCCGGGCATTGAATTCAATCCAGCTCAGCTCCCGGTTGAAATACTGCTCCGGCAGAGCATAGCCCTCTTGGATGGGTGTAGTCCGGATCCCTGGTTGTCCGGCATCCGGGGGGCAGCCCGTCGTGTCGGGGTTGCAGGGTGGCCAGGAAGGGTCAGTTTCCTTGGGGCGCGGAGTCATGGCGGCAGAGGGCTGGGTTGTCTCAAACACGTCAACAACAGCTGGAGCCGACCCAATCCTATCCTGCGGGGTTCTGCTTAGGCGAAGGAGAAATGCCCAAGACGGGCTTGGGCGGACGTTCAGGCAACAATCCTTGAGAGCGCGTCAGAAGAATCACCTGGAGCAGGATCCCGATCAACAAAATGCGCAAAGGGCCAGCCCGGGTGGCCCACTGGGGCGGCAAACGGTTGGTGAGCCACTCGCTGCCCGACCACACCCCCCAAATTACCAGCGCTCCCAGCAAGGCGCCGCGATTGTTGCCACTGCCCCCCGCGATCAGCATTACCCAAACGATAAAGGTGGCAAACTCCGGTTGAAAGGCTTCTGGGCTGATGAAATTGACAAAATGGGCGTAGAGGGCCCCCGCCAACCCCATGAGCATGGATCCCAGCACAAACGCCTGCAGGCGAAACTGGAGCACATCTTTGCCGGCGGCCATGGTTGCCGGTTCATCCTCGCGAATGGCCCGCAGCACCCGCCCCCAGGGGGAGCGATAGGCCCGCTCCGCAGCCCAATAGACCACCGCCAAAATGACCAGCACCAAGCCCAAGTAGAGAAGAGTATCCTGACCTGGGATCCAGCCGCGAAAGGGTCGTGGAATGCGGGTAATTCCCCGTACGCCATTGGTCAGCCAGCCCTCATTTCTCAGGATTTGGCTGATGATCTCAGCAATGCCGATGGTGGCGATGGCCAAGTAGTCGGAACGCAGCTTCAGGGTAATCAACCCGATCAAAAAGGCAATCGCCCCGGCGACAGCCACAGCTATGGCAAAACCCACCCAAAAGGGCAGATTGAAGCCGCCCAAATGCTCGGCGCTTGGGGGTGTGGTTACAATGGCGCTGGCATAGGCTCCCACGGCAAAAAAAGCCCCCACCCCGATGTTGAACATGCCGGCGTAGCCCCACTGGATATTGAGGCCCAGCACCAGCACGCCGTAGATCCCCACCAAAATCAAAAAGAAAATGCCGTAGCTCAACATCAGACATTCCCCCCACCCGGGGATCCCAGCAATCCTGTGGGTCGGAAGATCAGCAGCAGTACCAAAATGGCGAAGGCCACCCCGGTTTTATAGGCAGGGTTCATCACCAAGGTGGAAAACTCTTCCGCTAGGCCAATCACCAGCCCTCCGGCAATGGCCCCGTAAGGGCGACCAATGCCGCCGAGAATGGCCGCTGCAAAAATGGGCAGCAATAGCCGCCAGCCCATGGTGGGGTGCAGACGGGTATCCATGCCCAGGAACACACCTGCTGCACAGGCCAAGGCTGCGCCAATGGCCCAAGTCCAGAGGACGATCCGCTCTGTATCAATGCCGGTAATCTTGGCCAGCTCAAAATTGTCGGCCATGGCCCGCATCGCTTTGCCCACCCGCGTGCGTTGTAAGAAAAGATGCAGGGCCACCACCAACAGGGCTGTTCCCACCAGGATCACTGCCCAATCGGGCTTGATGCGCAGCTCTCCAAGCCGCCACGGCAACTGGATCCCGCTGCGGTACACCTGGTTGTTGGGCCCCCAGATGATCTGCACCAGGCTGCGCAGAATCAGGGCGGTGCCAAAAGAAGAAATGAGCAAGATCACCGGGGCCTCCCGGCGCAGGCGGCGATAAATGAGCTGGTCGATCCCAACTGCACAAAGTACCGTGGCCAAGGCTGCCGGGATCAGGCTGACCCCAATTGGCCAACCCAACCCAACAAATGTCAGGCCGAAGTAGGCCCCCAGGGTCATCAGATCCCCGTGGGCAAAGTTGGCAAAGCGCAAAATGCCAAACGTGAGGGATACCCCAATTGCCCCCAGAGCATAGATGCTGCCCAAGACGAGGCCGTAAATGAAAAGTTGCAACAGTTGGGTCACGCTTGCCCCCGAAAACCCCTTGCCCTGATGATGCCACGGGTTTGCCGAGAGCGGGATCCCGTCCGGCACAGCGGAAGAATACGGCTGATCGCGCCAGCGGGACGGAGTCCTGAGAAAGCTAGGGTAGGGGAGAAAGCCCCCAAGGAAGATCCATGCAGTCCAGGTCTTTGTCTGTCCTCCGTTTCCTGGCCGTTTTGGCCCTGCTGAGCGCGGGCTGTGGCGGGCCGGAGTGGGATCCCGATGCGCCTTCCGAGCCCATCTCCACCCCCCAGTTGATCTACGAAGACATCACCCTCACCCAAGCCAGACCGGATGGTGCCATTCTCTGGCGCTTACAGGCTCGCCTGGCCGAATACGAGCCCCCCTCCGAAGGCAGCGCCGCTCCTGTGCAGTTGGGATCCGCCCATTTGCAGGCCGTTGAGGGAGAATTTTTCGACGAAGACAACCGCGCCATCCGCACCCGCGCCGAGCGAGGATCCGCGTACCCCGGCGAACGACGGCTGGAATTGACGGGTCAAGTCGAGGTGGAATCAGAGCGGGATAATCTGCGTCTGCAGGCCCAACGGGTGGAATGGCTGCCGGAACAGCGCCGCCTCCAAGCCGAGGGCCAGGTGAAAGTGGAGCTGTTGGAGGGCCAGGGATCCCTGCAGGGGGAGCGGCTGCTCGTTGATTTTGGCCAAGCCCAGATGCAGTTGGAGAACTGGGATCCCACTCAGCCGGTGCGGGCAGAGTACCGGGATCCGGATCTGGAGCTGGCTGCCAGCCGTTTTCTGTGGCAATTTGGCGTCGGGGAAGTGCAGGCAGTAGGGTCTGTAGAGGTTTACGCTCCCTTACAAGCTTTGCGCCTCAGGGGCGAGCAGTTGCGGGCTCCCCTGCCTCTAACCGAGTTGCGCATATTGGGCAACGGGCAAGCCAAAGCCGAGCAAACCGGTCAAGAGCTGCAGGCCCAGGAGATCCGCTGGCGCATCGGCTCCACCCAGTTGCAGGCCCAGGGCAACGTGCGCTACCGCCAGCCCGGCCAGGCTCTGACCGTTAGGGGCAACCAAGGGATCCTGGATTGGCAGGCCAACACCGCTCGGATCCAGGGCAACAGCCAAACCCAGCTCACTTTGCCCTGAGGAGGCGGTGGGGGAAGCAGAAAGCTGGCCGAGAGCATGGCAGGATAGGGATACCTTTAAGGAAAAGTATCGGGTGAGTTGTGGTGAGCTTTGAGGACTCCGTCCGAGTGGCGCAAACAGGATGTTTCCCCGCCAGGGCCGGCGCTGCTGCAGAACGCCCCAACATCCTGCTGATCGTGCTGGATACCCAGCGGGCAGATCGTCTCTCCTGCTACTGGTCGGAAGCGGAGCGTGCCCGCCAACTGCCCACCAGCCCCAACCTGGATCGGCTGGCCGCCGAATCCACCCTCTTCGAGCGGGCCATCGCCCCTGCCCAATGGACCATCCCCTCCCACGCTTCCCTCTTTACGGGGGAATACCCCAGCACCCACCAGACCGTCCAAGCAGATCTGGAGCTGAGCCCCGCCCTGCCCACCCTGGCAGAGCTGTTGCAGCTGAGTGGCTATACCACCGTGGGCTTTTGCAACAACCCTCTGGTGGGGATCCTGAAAAACGGCTTGCGGCGCGGCTTTGAAACCTTTTACAACTACGGCGGCGCTCTGCCCACCCGCCCCCCCGAGGGCAACCCCTTGCCTGCCCCTCTAAACCGCTGGCTGGCCGCCTACACCCAATTTTGGCGGCGGCTCTCCTACCCGGTGCAAAACGCCTTTGCCCGCTCCGACACCCTCTTCCAACTGGCGCTGCACCCCTGGTTTGCCTCCCTCTGGACCCGCTTGGTGAACTTCAAGGGCAACACCGCCGCCTCGATTGCCGACCTCAACCGCTACCTGCAGCAGATGGCCCGCCGCCGGTCGGATCCCGGAGCACGGCCCTTCTTTTGCTTTGTCAACCTGATGGAGCCCCACCTGCCCTACTGGCCGCCGGAGCCCTTTGTGCAGAAATACGCCCCCTATTTCAAAAGCAACCGCGAGGCCCGCGACTTTTTGCGCCAATACAACGCCCAGCCCTACCGCTGGATGGCGCCCCTGCCGGAACCCCTCTCCCCGCTGCAAGCTCAGGTGCTGCGGGATATCTACGATGCTGAGGTGGCCTACCAAGATCACCTACTGGGATCCGTCTTCGACACCCTGCGCCACACCGGCCTGGAGCAGAATACGCTGGTGGCCATCGTCGCCGATCACGGCGAAGGCCTGGGAGAACACGACTTCGTCGGCCACGCCTTTGTGGTCTACGAAGAGCTGATCCGCGTGCCCCTCATCCTGCGCTATCCCGGCCACTTCCCGGCAGGAAAACGCATTGCCACCCCCGTTTCCACCCGCCGCCTCTTCCATACCCTCCTGGAAGCTGCCGGCTTTAGCCCCAACCTTTCCCCCAACGGTGCCCCCTGTGTCAGCCTCAAGCTCCGCCGCGAGGTCGCCCGCCTCAGCTTGGCCCGCACCTTGGCAGGGGAAGATCCCGAGCAGGGAACAGTGCTCAGCGAAGCCTTCCCGCCCCACCTCCTCATTCGGGCTATGGAAAGCCGTAACGACAGCCTGCTGCGGGCGCGTGCCTGTTACGATATCCGCCGTGCCCTCTATGAGGGGATGACCAAGCTCATCCAAACGGGGGATCGTCCCAGCCTCTACAACTTGGAGCAGGATCCGGCGGAGCTGCGGGATCTGCTCTGGGTCGGCGACGGGGATCCTGTCTCCTCTCTGCCTGATGTGGACCCGCAGCGCTATCGCAACCGGTCGGCGGGGGAAGCCGGCTGGGGATCCCTTTCCCCCCAGGCTTGGCTGGCTCGCCTGCAGCAGGGGCTGAGAACGTGGGTGAGCTGGGCAGAATCCCGACAGCCCAGCACGGCTCCTCGCAAGGTGAATGTGGAAAGCGATGCCGACTTGGTGCGGCAGATGCAAGAGCTGGGCTACTTGGAGTAGGCAGGGATCCCGCTATTCCAGCCCTCCTTCCTCCTCCCTGTGATCCCGCACATAGCCGTTTAGATCGTAGTCATCCATGTCATCCATCTCCTCCGGATCCGCCGTTGGCCAATCCTCATTTTGCCCGCCGATAATCACGCGGCTGAGGCCGATGTATTCCAGGCTGAGGGTGCGCAGGGCGTTGATCAACACATCCAGCGCCATCGCATCGGCGGTGCCCAGATCAAACCAGCAGCGGGCCCAGTTGTCCTTCTCTTCCAGGGATCCCATGTTGTGCATTAGGGAAGGCAAGGGATCCGATTCGTTGGGATATTCCAGATAGCTCAGATCCACCTCGGCCTCTTGGGCCACCAGGCGCTCGGCGTTAAATCCGCCCAGTTTGCCCAGCACGTACCATGACTCCAGCACCTCGTTGAGGTACTCCAGCTCAGCTTCGACCGGCGGCTCCGCAAACTCAAACCAGATCCACAGATTTCCCGGATCGCACTCGCGAAACTCCACTTGCATGGACAGTTCCTGATACATTTACGCTGAACACTGCTGAACATCACTGTTCAACTATGCAGCGATAGCATTCTGTTTGTTTCCAAACA